>JAHHSS010000042.1 GCA_020025095.1 Peptostreptococcus sp. | reverse complement strand
GATAAAAAGATTATATAATCTTAAAATAAATCTGATATGGGAAAAATCACTTATAGAGATCAAACTTTGTCTAGAAGAAAATTGGAAAATTTATTTTAAAGTTCGGAAAAAAATCTTTTTTACAAAATAGAAAAAAATATATGAATTAATATATAAATTATAATTCAATAAAAAGAATATTCAATAAAAAACCTTCTTGCCAAAAGCAAGAAGGTTTTTTATTACATGATTGCCGGTAAGCCAATAGGAGAGAATAGAAGGTATGTAGCAATAACAGTTATAATTACTAAAAATCCTACACTATATCTATACTTCCATGGAGTTAAATCTATTGAAACATTTTTTTCCTCGAAACTATTTTCGCGCTTAGCGGATGCCTTTTTATTGAAAATAAGTAAAATCAATAAATCTACAAAGAATAATACACTTAAAATATAAAGGAAGTTTATATTAGGTGCTAATACTTTAGAAATTGCATATAATAATATGTGTATTATAAAAACGTACTTTGCGCCCTTTGCAGATAACTTTTTACAGAAAAATCCACATAATATAAGAGCTAAAAGAGGCATATTATAAAGTCCGTTAAACTCTTGCACTACTTGATAAAGACCTTGTGGGAATAGAGAAATAGCTGGTGCTATTAATGTAGCAATTACACCAATTATAATAGTTGTTTTTCTACCAAGTCTAGCAATTTGCTTTGATGACTTGTTTTTACCCCAGATAGGTTTGTATAAGTCAAGAGTGAAAAGAGTGGCTGTACTATTAAGTGAGCCAACAAAAGAACTTAGTATTGCTCCAAAAATAATAGCTCCGAATATTCCGTACGCCCAATTTGGTAAAATGTGAACTAAAAGTGTAGGGTAGGCATCATCGGGATTTTTTATAGTATTGCCAAATAAATTGTATGCGATTATTCCAGGGAAAACAAGGAATAATGCTCCGAATATTTTGAAGAATCCGACTAATAATGCTCCTTTTTGAGCTTCCTTCAGATTTTTACCTGCTAGTGCTTTCTGTATAATCATCTGATTTGTACACCAGAAGAATAGGTTGTTAAAAAACATTCCGAAAAATAAAGTAGGCCAAGGCACTATTTTTGAATCTATTGCACCGATGGAATTTAATTTTTCAGGACTATGAATAGCTATATATTTAAGACCAGAAATAATATTTCCGTGCCCAAGAATAGCTAATCCAATGACTGGAATAGACAAGCCACCAATAATAAGCCCAATACCATAAATGGAATCACTGTACGCACCTAAACTTAGTCCACCTATAAATAAGTATATAATACCAAATAAACCAATGCAGAAAGATATTAATATAATAGCCTGTATATTCGTTATTCCCAGTATTTCGTTAACTTTAAAGATTTTGTTAAATACAAGTGATCCAGAATAAAGAACAACTGGTAGAAAAGATGTAATATATGTGAACATAAACAATATTGATACTATTCTCTTTGTAGTTGTGTCATATTTAACTTCAATAAAGTCTGAAATAGTGTTGATACCATATTTAAAATATCTAGGAAGAAAAACAATTGCAAGTATTACAAGTGTTATTGCAGCAGTAACTTCCCATGCCATTACTTCCATTCCAACTCTGAACGATTGTCCATTTTGACCGACTATTTGTTCAGTAGAAAGATTGGTCATAATTATAGTAAAAGCAATAGCAAAACCACTTAAACTATGTCCTCCAAGAAAATATCCTTCCTCGTCAGAACTGTCAATTTTTTTGCTTTTAGTATAAGCGTAGATTGCTACTGATATTACAATAGCAAAAAAAGAAATAATTGAGAAAGCACTCATATAAAACCTCCTAATAAAATTCATAATTAATAATTAAAAGTTTAAAAAATATAGTTATAACTAAAAAAATAATAAAACAATGATATTTTTTAAACATAAGACAATCATATATTATCGATATAAAAATGTCAATGTAGAATTTTTTTACTTGAACTTCTAATCTTAAAAAACATAAAATAAAAAGGGAATACGTTTTGTAGTTAGAATGCACGTAAATAAAAGCTTGAAAAGAAGTTTTAAAATTCGATATTTAGAAAAAAATAAAAAAATAAAAAAATAAAAATCGTTAAAAAATATTGACAAGTATAGCTTGAATAGTTTAATATAAAGTTGTATTTATTAATAGATTAATTATGAAGTAGAACCTTGATTTAGTAGGGGGATTTAACCCATTTTATTTTTGAGAAAAATGTAACCGGTTTACTAAAATATGGGCATTTTAAATAAAGTTTATTTGGGTTCTCTTACTGAATGTGTAAACGGTTGATTATTTTTTATAAAATCACTGTAACCGGTTTACTAAAATAATAGAATTAAAAATTTAAGTATTTATTTTATTAAGGATTTTTGAAAAAAATTAGTTATTATGCAGATAAACAAAAAATAAATTCTATTATTTTAGCAATGTAACCGATTACATTTTAAAGCCATAGATGTAACCGATTACTCATTCTCGGTCTATTTTAAATTAATATAAAATATTTTGATAAAAATCAGGAGGCAAAAATGAAAAGAAAACTAAAAGCTGGAATAATTGGTTTAGGAAGAGCAGGATTTATGCACCTAAGAAATATTTCATCAATAACAGAAATCGAAATAGTTGTAGTTGCAGATATGATGGTAGATAAGTTATCAGATGAACTAGATGAATATAATATACCTAAAGATGCACGTTATTCAGACTACAAAGAGTTATTAAAGCAGGATGACGTTGAAGCTGTATTCATATTTACTTCTACAAATACACATGAAGAAATAGTACTAGAAGCAGCTAAGCACAAGAAGCACATAATGTGTGAAAAGCCACTAAGTATGAGTCTTGATGAAAAGGACACAATAAATGTTCTAAAGGTTGTTAAAGAAAATGGTGTTAAGCTACAGATGGCATTTAACAGAAGATTCGACCCACAATTCAGAAGAACTTACGAAATGGTAAGAGAAGGAAAGATAGGTGATCCTCAGATAGTAAAGATAACTTCTAGGGACCCAGATTTACTTCCTCATGATCTTATATTAAGAATCGGTACACTTATATTCGACTTCACAATGCATGATTTCGATATGGCTAGATACATGATGGGAAGCGAAGTTGTTGAAGTTTACGCAAAGGGTAATACTCTTATAGATCCAACTCTAAAGAACATAAACGATGTAGATACTCTAGTAATAGTACTTCAGTTTGCTAACGGTGGTTATGCGATTATAGATAACAGTAGAAAAGCTGTTTATGGATATGACCAGAGAGTTGAAGTATTTGGTTCAAAGGGAATGCTAAAGGCTGAAAACTACAATGCATCAACAGTAGAATACTACAACGAAGATTCTGTTGAACTTGCTAAGCCATTACCAATGTTCCAGGTTAGATATACAGATGCTTATAAGAACGAAGTAAAGATGTTTGCTAACTCTATCTTAAATGATGCACCGATAGTATGCGTTGGTTTAGATGCATTAAAGGCTCAGAGAATGGGTATAGCTGCTCAGAAGTCTTTAGAAACAGGATTACCTGTAAAAATTGACATAGTTGAAGAAATATGATAATTAAATTTTAGTTAAAAGAGGTAAAAAAATGTCTTACGAAGTAAAAAATATTAGATATGGTATTGCTCCAATAGGTTGGAGAAATGATGATATTCCTGAAATAGGAAAAGAAAATACATATAAGCAAATACTTAGTGATGCTAAGATTGCTGGATTCGAAGGTACTGAAATAGGTGGTTGTTATCCAACTTGTCCAGATGAATTAAATAAGGAACTTTCTTTAAGAAATATGAGAATTGCTGCACAGTGGTTTAGTGGATTCTTAATTCAGGATGGTTTAGAAAAGTCAATAGAAGACTTTACAAAGCACTGTGAATTCCTTCAGGCAGTAGGCGCTGATGTTGCAGTTTATTCTGAACAGACAGGAAGTGTACAGGGAAAGACTGACGTATGTGTTTACACTCAGAAGCCAGTATATACTGAAGAAGAATTCAAGATTTTAGCTGAAGGACTAAATGTTCTTGGGGAAATAGCTAATAAGCATGATTTGAAGTTATGCTACCACCACCACATGGGAACAGGAGTTCAGACTCTTGAAGAAACAAGAAAATTAATGAGTATGACTGATCCTACAAAGGTATACCTTTTATTTGATACAGGGCACATATTTGTTTCAGATGGTGAATATATGCCAATGTTAAGAGAATTTAAGGATAGAATAGCTCATGTTCATTTTAAAGATGTAAGACCTGAAAAGCTTGAAGAAGCTAAGAAGCAGGAAATGAGCTTCCTAGGATCATTCTTACACGGTATGTTTACAGTACCTGGAGATGGATGCATAGATTACAAAGAAATATATGATTTCCTTTTAGAAATGAATTATTCAGGTTGGATAGTTGTAGAAGCTGAACAGGATCCAAAGATTGCCAATCCTTTGGAATATGCTATAAAGGGATACAATTATATGCAGGCATTAAGAAAGTTTATATAAAAAATTAGGAGGATACTTTAATGTCTTTAGATACAAAATCAAAAAAGAACTTATATCGTTTTGTATATATCGCTACTATAGGTAGTTTAATGTTTGGTTTCAATACTGGAGTAATAAACGGTGTTGACCTATTAATAAAGAGACCAGATCAGTTAGGTGCAACAGCAGCTCAGATAGGTGCAGTTGCAAGTTTATTAACAATAGGTGCAGCATTTGGTGCATGGTTCGGTGGAGCTATTGCGGATAAGATAGGTAGAAAGAGAATAATACTTCTTTTATCTGTATTATTTACAGTTTCTACTTTTGGTTGTGCTATAGTACCAAACATTTCAGTTTTAATATTTGCAAGACTTGTACTTGGATTCGCAGTAGGTGCGGTTTCAGTTACAGTTCCAGTTTACCTTGCAGAGATAGCTCCTGCAGAAGAAAGAGGTAAGATTGTTACAATGAATCAGCTTCTTATAGTAACTGGTCAGTTTTTAGCATTTGCTTCAAATGGTATTTTAAGTAATATATTTGCAAGTAATCCAGCTATATGGAGAGTAATGCTTGGTGTTGCAGTAATACCATCAGTATTATTATTAGTTTTAGTATTTGTAATACCAGAATCACCAAGATGGTTAGTAGTAAATAACAGACTTGACGAAGCTGAAAAAGTTCTTAGAAAAGTAAGAACAGAAGAAGCTGCAGCAAGAGAAATTAAGGAATTAAAGCAAGTAGCAATAAAAGAGTCTAAGGAAGAAAAGGCTACAATAGCTGATATCTTCAAAGAAGCTTGGTTATTAAGAATTGTGTTAATAGGTATAGGTCTTAGACTTGTACAGCAGGTTGTTGGTATCAATATTATGATGTACTATGGTGCCGCAATACTTAAAGGCGCTGGTTTTAGCCAGACAGTAGCAACAGCAGCTAATGCAGCTATAGGTGTTGTATCTATAATAGGTGCAGCTGTGAGTGTAATGTTTATAAATAAGATAACAAGAAGAAAATTATTATTAAGTGGTTTAGCAGTAACAACAATATCAATGGGATTGATGACATTAGTTTCAGCAGGAATAATACCTCTTGCTTTAGCAGTAAAGCCAGTAGTAGTATTCATAATGGTTCTAATATTCGTTCTTGTTTTCCAGGGTACAGTAGGACCAATACCATGGCTTGTATTATCTGAAGTATTCCCAAGAAGAATAGGTGGTCTAGCAATGGGTATATGTACTTTCTTCTTATGGATAGGAAATGCTCTTGTAGCTCAGTTATTCCCTATAATGCAGGAAAATATGGGTCTAAATGGTTCATTCCTAGTATTCTTTGTATGTAATGTAATAGGTATATTATATGTAATTAAGTTCCTTCCAGAAACAAGTGGAAAATCATTTGAACAGCTTGAAGCTGAGTTAAAGAAGGCAGTATAGATTTTAGACAGTGTAAAATAAATTTTAGACAGTGCAAAAAAGAGGTAATTATATGAAGAAGCTAAAGATAGGTATAGCTGGTCTTGGACGTATGGGGATGACTCATGCAAGAAATATTACAAGATATGTTTCTAATGTAGAAGTAGTAGCAGCTTGTAGCCTAGAAAAAGAACAACTTGAAATAGCACAGAATGAACTTGGAATAAAAGATGTTTATTTAAGTTTTGAGGAAATGATAGACAATGCTGATATTGACACAGTTGTAATAGCGACACCTACAATAATACATCCAGAGCATGCAATATATGCAATGAGAGCTGGTAAAAATGTATTTTGTGAAAAAGCTTTAAGTATGTCAATGGATGATGAAAAAAACCTAGAGGTTTTAAAAGTTCAAAGAGAAACTGGCGCAAAGGTTCAGATAGGATTCAATAGAAGATTCGATAAAGACTACAGAGATGTATATGAACAAGTAAGAGCTGGTAAATTAGGAAATCTTGAAATGGTAAAAATAACTTCAAGAGATCCATTTGTAATATCTCATGAACTTATAAAGAGAATAGGTGGTCTAGTATTTGACTTTACAATGCATGATTTCGATATGGCCAGATATATGATGGGGAAAGAAGTCAAGGAAGTAATCGTTAAGGGAAATACTTTAATTGATGAAGGCCTTAAAGAATTAAATGATGTTGATACTCTAGTTGCCATACTTGAGTTTGAGGATGGAAGCTTCGGAGTAATAGACAACAGTAGAAGAACAACATTTGGATATGATCAGAGAGTAGAAGTATTCGGTGAAAAAGGAATGCTTGTGGCTGAAAATGTGAGTGGATCAAATGTTAAATTCTATGGTGAAGAGGGTACAGTAATGAAAAACCCATATCCGATATTTATGGACAGATATCACAATGCATATGTAAAAGAAATACAGATGTTTGTTGATACTCTATTAAATGGAGGAGAAATACAGTGTAAACTTGAAGATGTTATAAAAGCTCAGAGAATAGCTGTTGCAGCTTTTAACTCACTTCAAAATAATGGAAAAGCAGTTGCAGTAGATTGCAAAATAGATTTATAGAATATAAATTGGAGGTAAGCTATGATAAAAGTTGGTGTAGTAGGTATAGGTAAGATAGGAGAAGATCACTTAAACAGACTTCAGAACAGAGTTTCAGGTGTAGAAGTAGTTGCAGTTTGTGATATAGTTCCTAATAAGGCAAAGGAAGCTTTAAAGAGATTAAATCTTGAGCATATAAAGGATTATGCAGATTACAAGGATTTAGTAAAGGATAGCGAAGTAGAATTAGTTGTTTGTACAGCTAGCAATGAAGCTCATGCTGAAGTAGCTCTTGAAGCATTAAACAATGGTAAGTATGTATTCGTAGAAAAGCCACTTTCTATGACAGCTGAAGAATGCCAGGCTATAATGGAAGCTGAACAAAAGAATGGAAAGAGAATGGTACAGGTAGGATTCATGAGAAGATATGATCCAGGTTACCAGCAGTTAAAGAAGTACATCGTTGATGGAGAAATAGGTGCTCCTCTAATGATGCACTGTAGACATTTCAACACTTATCTTTCTCAGCCAAAGGATTATGAAAGTGAAAGAGCAATAGTTGAAACATTTATACATGAAATAGAAATAGTTCACTGGTTATTAGACGAAGAATACAAGAATGTAAAGGTATACTTCCCTAAGAGAGCTGATATAACTAAGGAATACAGCAAGGGACTTCAGGATCCACAGGTTGTAGTTATAGAAACAGAATCTGGTGTAAATGTAGTTACAGAAGTATTTGTAAATGCTTACGGATATGATATACACTGTGATATAGTAGGTGAACTAGGTATGGCTCAGTTACCTGCAGTACCAAGTGTTACACTAAGCAAGGGTGCAAAGAGAAGCACAGATATACTAACAGATTGGAAGGAAAGATTCATAGCTGCATATGATGTTGAATTCCAGGATATAGCAGATAGATTAAATTCTGGTAGAGAATTAAATGGTCCTTGTTCTTGGGATGGATATGTTGCAGCTGTAACAGCGGATGCAAGTATTAGATCACAGAAGACTGGAAAAACAGAAGAAATCAAGTTAATGGAAAAGCCAGAATTCTACAAGAACTTTAAGTAAGAAATTATATATGTGCTTACGTAAATTAAGTTAGAAAAACTATTAAATGTAGATTTGTTACATTTAAAAAATTTAATGAATGGTGATTTTTGAAATGTTTTTAAATAATCACCATTCTTATTTTTTAATTATTAATCAGGAGAAAATAAAATGAGTATACTTGAAAATTTATTAAATGAAGAAAAAGAATTGGTATTTGAAAAGTTTAATAATGATGATGCATTAAAATTAGGATTAATGATAATAGAATATTCTAAAGCTAACAATCTAAGTATGGGTGTGAAGATAGAAAGAAATAGACAAGTTCTTTTCAGCCATTTAATGGATGGAACATGCTATGAAAATCAAATGTGGTACGATAGAAAGAAAAATGTAGTAGATAGATATTTCCACTCATCAAAGTTTGTAAAGGAAATGTTCTTAAGCAATAATCAAACTTTTTCTGAAAACGGACTTTTAGATGAAGAGTTCTATCAAGCTGAAGGTGGATCTTTTCCTTTAACAATTAAAGGAACTGGTGTAGTTGGAAGCATAACAGTATGTGGTCTTTCTGGAGATGAAGATCATGAAATATGTGTAAAGATGATTAGAGAATTTTTAAATAAGTAATATGAAAAAACTTATAATAAAAAATATAAAAGTTATTTTGGGAATTGTAACACTAGGTGGTTTTTTATTTGGATATAACACTAGTATAATTAATGGTGTTATAAGAATGCTTTCGGAAAATGGGAATTTTCAGATTACTAGTTATCAAATAGGTATAATAGTAGGAATACTTCCACTAGGAGCAATGATAGCTTCCATAGTATTTGGAAAAGTAAGTGATATTTTTGGAAGAAAAAAAGTAATAACTTTTATTGCTTTGATGTTTATTATTTCCGTTTTGGTTATAAGTTCATCAAATAGTGTAATTCAATTAATAATAGGAAGATTTACTTTGGGACTTTCTATTGGAGCTATTAACACCGTAGTTCCTGTGTATATAACAGAAATATCAAATAAAAATAATAGAGGTAAAATGGTGATGGCAAACCAAGTAATGCTAGTGGGTTCACAGCTTTTTGCCTACCTAATTAACTATTTTTTCTTCTATTTAAATATAAATTGGAGATATATGCTTTTAATAGCCATAATACCATCTATTATATTATTTATAGGTTCATTTTTCATACCGGACACAAATGGTAGAAAAAATATAGAAAAAATTTATTACGAAAAAGAAAAAAAATCAAAAGAAGAAAAGATTAAAAAAAGAATTTTTATCCCAGGAATACTTTTAGGAATGGTTCATCAATTTACTGGAATCAATATTATAATGTATTATAGCTCATTTATATTTTCTTTTCTAGGATTAGAAAATGAAAAAAGCTTTTTAATAAATATAATTTTAGGATTGGTTTCTGTAATAGGTGTAGTACTAAGTTTTAAAATAGTAGACCGATACGAGCGGAAAATAATATTATCAAATGGTCTTAAACTTTGTGCAATATTTCTATTTTTAATAATATTTTTAAATATTTTCTTTAACAAAAGAGAATGCTATGTGTACTTAGTAGCATTATTCATAATTTTATTTGTTTTTTCCTTCCAAGCATTTGTTGGAGGAATTATATGGCTATTGATATCTGAAATTTTCCCAGAAAAAGTTAGAGGCTTAGGTATGGGAATATCCAGTGCATCATTATGGTTTTCTAATTTTTTAACAAGTTTTATATTTCCAATAATAATAGCAAGGTATGGTTTAGGGCTTGCATTAACGTTATTTTTTATTGTTACAGCAATTTCAATACCATATGTAAAACTTTTAAAAAATACAAGAGGAATTTCTCTTGAAAAATTATAAGTTAAAGCCTAAAACAATAGGAATATTATAAAGATATTTTAAATAAGTAAAAATAATAAAATAAGATAATATAATTACATAAAATAATATAACATAAGATTTAGAATTGAGCTATTGACTAAAGCTCAAAAGAAAAGTTTAATTTAGCTAAAGCTAATTTAAATTTATGACATAATAAAAATAATAAATTATAGCAAAATTAGTGAAAAAAATAAGTAAATTAAATTATAGCAAAAGTAGTAAAAAAATAAGTAAATTAAATTATAACGAACATAGTGAATAATAAGTAAAATATAACAAACATAGTGAAAACGAAAAAATTAAATTTATAATAAACGTAGTGAGAATTAAATAATAAAATTAAATTTTTATTTTAAAAGGCGATATAATCAACTATCTGGTTATATCGTTTTTTATTTATTATGAAAAATTCAGTATATTAGTATAGATAGAAAAAATATTAAATCCTATAAAATAATATATATTTTCCTTAGCATTATTTTGCTTATGAATCTGATGAATTAACTAAATAATATTTTATAAATAGAATTTTAGAGTAATAAAAGCCACCCAATTTTGGGTGGCTATGGTTTATTCAAGGTTAAGTTTATTTTTTATCATATAATTGATACCAATCCATCCTAGTATAGTGAATATTAGGGATATTGTAGCTGAAACAATAAAAGATGTATTAAAGAAGTGGTATAAATTATTAACTAACATTATAGGAGAGTTTGCGACAAAATTAGGATCTACTCTGCCTACTGTATTGTTCAATATAAGATTAGATATTCCAGATTGAACAGCACTAATTGAAAAATATGTAACAAAACCATATATGTATTTGTGATTTACACACTGTTTTAAGTGAGCTACTGAAACAGAAAAATAAATGTAAATAGTAGCTGAAACTGTAGATATAATAAAAGCAAAAATAAAGTTAAGTGAAGCTAAAAGCATATTCACATCAGATAGGCTTATGACCTTCATTATATCCTTTATTAAATAACCAATGTTTAATATATTTACCCTTGTAAAATTAGGAGTCATAAGAAGTAAAATAGATACTCCTAAAATTATTGTAGATAAGAAAGAATATATTAAAATGGTTATAGCTTTTGATGCAATCAATTGATTTGCAGTTACTGGAAGTGTATTTGTTAAGTAACCTTCATCTCCATAAATAGAAGAAGCAAATCTCTTAATAGTAACATATAAGTTTATAAACAAAAATAGTAATGTTACAGATGTAAGCAAAATTATCATGATTAAAGATACTGTAGAGTCTGATGACTTAGGCAAAGTAAAACCATTTAGTAAAAATACAAGTAAAAGGGCAACATATATAGGAAGAAAATACCTAGAGCATGCCTTAAATTCGTGCTTAATTAGTTTACCTAGCATTTGAATACCTCCTTAAATAGGGCATCTATCGATTTCCCTTTTTCCATTCTAAGATTATCAGTATTTTCGTGTATAAAAATTTCACCGTTACTTAAAAAAGCTACTTCATCACAAATACTTTCTATTTCAGAAATTAAGTGAGTAACTATTATAAGAGTAGAACCTTCAGGGAAATTATTAATAATTGTTTTTAAAATATATGCCCTTGCAGCAGGATCTACACCACCAATAGGTTCATCTAGTAGATATATTTTAGCATTTCTTGACATTACAAGTGCAAGTTGCACCTTTTCCTTAGAACCCTTAGAAAGATTTTTTATTTTAGAATTTGTATCTATTTCAAGGTCCTCAAGTATATCATATACCTTGTCTGTATCAAAATCATTGTAAAAATCTTCAAAATATGAAATAATATCTTTTACTCTCATCCAATCATTAATGTATGTTTTTTCAGGTAAATAAGAGATTATTTTTTTAGTCTCTACTCCAGGCTCCATACCATCAATATGAACTGTTCCAGAATCGGGTTTCAAAAGTCCATTAATTATTTTTATAAGTGTGGATTTACCACTTGCATTTGGACCTAAAAGTCCTATTATTTTTCCAGAATCAATATTTAAGTTGAGGTTTTTGAGAACATTTTTTTTACCATATGATTTAGTTAAATTTTTTATTTCTATAATATTATTCATATATATTTTCCTCCTTTAACAGATTTTTAAGTGATGCGTATATTTCTTCCTTTGAATAACCCTGTGAATAAAGTTTTTCTAGCATATTTCGTATTTCTACATCAATTTGTCTTTCCCGAATTGTGCCGATTAAATTACTATCGCTTGTTACAAATTTTCCAACAGCTCTTTTTGAATGAACAAGACCTGTTGATTCAAGATCAGATAGAGCCCTTTGAACAGTATTTGGATTTACTTCATACATTTCCGCATAAGACCTTACAGATTCTAATTTTTCTCCAGGAGAGAGTTCTCCTGATATAATTTGGCTTTTAATAATTTCTGCTAATTGAATATATATTGGTAAATTTGTATTAAATTTTATCATAGTTTCCTCCTTTCAATAGTGTATTACTGTATTAAGTGATTAACACAATAATACACTTATAAATAAATTTTGTCAAGCCTATAATTTAAATTTGTGTTTAGTATTTATTATTAAAATGTATTTATACTATGTATCGTAGATTGAAGTAATGCTATAATGTATTTAGTTAAGATATTGAAAGGGAGAAAAAAATGGCTATAAAATATGAGATAATTAAAAAATTAGGAACTTTGTCAACTTCTACTAAGGGGTGGAAAAAGGATTTTAACTTAGTAAGTTGGAATGAAAGAGAAGCAAAGTTTGATTTAAGAGAGTGGAGTGATGATTATAGTAAAATGAGTAAGGGGATAACACTAACAAAAGAAGAAGTATTAGAGTTAAAAGAAATCTTGAACAATTTAGATATATAGTTATATCTAGAAAAAACATCTCTTTTTATGAGATGTTTTTTATTTTATATGGAAAAGCTAGAAAATTTGGAAGGAAAAATGTCTATATTATATAAGATTATAGCTATTTAATAATTGAGATATTAATTAAAATGCTGATAAAAAGAGCGTCTTCTTAGAGTAATTTAAAAA
>JAHHSS010000041.1 GCA_020025095.1 Peptostreptococcus sp. | reverse complement strand
GAAGTTTATCGAATTTTCGGCGGATACTTCGCGGGAGGCCTGTTTCCGAAAAGTCTCTACAAAACTTGGGAGAGATCCCATCGACAAAAGGGAACTAACAGGTGGCCATTTCTAAAATTAAACATTTTAGGAGGTTGCGACATGTGTGGCATAGTTGGTTATTTAGGAAAAAGAAAAGCTAGTGAGGTTATAGTTGATGGACTAAGCAAGCTAGAGTACAGAGGGTATGATTCTGCTGGAATCGCTATTAATACTGGTAAAGAACTTGAAATAAGAAAGTTTAAGGGAAAGCTTGCGGTATTGGCAGAAGATTTAGAAAAGAATCCTATAGAAGGGAATTTAGGTATTGGTCATACTAGATGGGCTACACATGGTGAGCCATCAGATGTAAATTCTCACCCTCATTTTAATACAGATAAGAGTATCGCTGTTGTTCATAATGGGATAATAGAAAATTACTCTGAAATAAGAAAAGAGCTTTCAAAAGAAGGAGTAGAATTTCTTTCAAAGACTGATACAGAGGTAATACCTCATTTAGTATCTAAATATTATAATGGGAATCTTCTTGAAGCTGTTTTTAAAGCAGAGGAATCTCTTAGGGGTGCATATGCTTTAGGAGTGATTTCAAAAGATGCTAATGATGAATTAGTAGCGGTAAGAAAGGATTCTCCACTTGTAGTAGGTGTTGGTGAAGATGAGTATTTTATAGCATCAGATATACCAGCTCTTTTAAAGTATACTAGAGAAGTTTACTTCCTTGAAAATGGAGAGACAGTTCATATAAAGGGAAATAAACTAACGATATATAATGAAAATAGAGAAGTGGTTGAAAAAGAACCTTTCCATGTAACATGGGATATTGAAGCAGCTTCAAAGGGTGGATTTGATTGCTTTATGAATAAAGAAATACATGAGCAACCACAAGGAGTTAAGGATACAGTAGAAAGAAGACTTGACGAAAGTGGAAAAATAGTTTTAGACAGTATAAAACTTACAAAAAATGATTTAGAGAATATAAACAGAATATATATAGTAGCGTGTGGTACAGCTTATCATGCGGGTCTTTTAGGCAAGAAAGCTATAGAAAAGTACGTAAAAGTTCCTGTAATAGCTGATATAGCTTCAGAATTCAGATACAATGATAACTTTGTAGATGAAAAATCTCTTGTAATATTAGTTAGCCAATCAGGTGAAACTGCAGATACATTAGCTGTTTTAAGGGATTCAAAGAAAAAGGGCGCAAGAATACTTGCGGTAACAAATGTTGTAGGTTCTTCAATTGCGAGAGAAGCTGATGATGTATTCTATACTTGGGCTGGACCTGAAATAGCAGTTGCATCTACAAAGGCATATACTACTCAGATAGTATCTCTTTATATGATAGCCCTTAACTTTGCACTTGAGCTTGGAACAATAAGTCAAGAAGAATACAAGGCCGTAATAGATGAAATACTTAGCATTCCAGAAAAAATTGAAGAAGTATTGAGTCAAAAGGAAAATATAAAAGAGATTGCTGAGGAAATAAAGAGTAAAAATCATATTTTCTACTTAGGTAGAGGGATAGATTATTATCTTGCACTTGAAGGTTCATTGAAACTTAAAGAAATATCATATATCCATGCAGAAGCTTTTGCAGCAGGAGAACTTAAGCATGGTACAATAGCTCTTATAGAAGATGAAACACCAGTAGTTGCAATAGCAACTCAAGATAAACTATTTGAAAAGATGGTTTCAAATATGGAAGAGGTAAGAGCTAGAGGTGCAAATGTAATAGCAATTGCAAAGAAACACAATAAGGAAGTAGAAAATGTTGCAAGTAAGGTAATTTACATACCAGAAGCTTCAGATCTTTTAGTTCCAATATTAGCTGTAGTTCCAATGCAGCTATTAGCTTACTATGTTTCTTCATTGAAGGGGCTAGATGTTGATAAGCCAAGAAATCTTGCAAAATCTGTAACTGTTGAATAGTTTTAAATTAATATAACTATAAAAAATAGTTAATAAAAATAATTTTCTAATATAATCTTAGGATTTTTATTAGCAAGTAAAGGAGAAATTTGAATAATAAATTAAGTTGTTTAAATTCCCTATAAAAAGTTTGAAATAGGTGGGGATGATGTCATCTCCACCTTTATTTTTGCCAAAAGGGACTTGATTTATTTATATATTTTTTTTATAATATAGGTTGACATATTGCCAAAATAATTATAATTTGCGACGTTGAATGAAAAAGTTTGATAAAAAATATTTAATATAAACTACTAGATTACAGCGTCTATTAATATGTAAGGTGAAATTGAAATATAATGAAAACTAGTATACAACAAGAATTAATATGGATTCTTTAAAACATATTTCAAGTTTTAATTTTGTAGTTATTTATTATTTTTTCATTCCTTATGGAATAATAATAAATAAGGATAAAATTTTGGATAGTTCATAGTGTGGGCTATCGGTGAGTCTTTTAAGTAATTTGTTTTATGAATGATAAGGGAGAATAATTATGCCAAGAATAAGAGTAAAAAAAAGTGGACCATTAAAAGGTTCTATAAATATAGATGGTGCAAAGAATGCTGTTTTACCTATAATAGCAGCCACTTTGCTAGCAAATGATAAATGTGTTTTAAGAAGTGTTCCGAACTTGAGAGATGTTCATGTAATATCTGACTTGTTAAGACATTTAGGTGCAAAAGTTGAATATAAGGATAATACATTAACAGTAGATTCTAGCTCTATAAATACTTACGAAGCACCATATGAACTTGTTAAAAAGATGAGAGCTTCTTTTCTTGTTATGGGACCTCTTCTAGCAAGATTTAACCATACAAAAATTTCAATGCCAGGTGGTTGTGCCATTGGTACAAGACCGATAGATCTTCATCTAAAGGGATTTAAAGCTTTAGGAGCTAAAGTAAATATTGACCATGGTTTTGTGGAAGCTAAAACAGAACACCTAAAGGGAAGTAAGCTTTACCTTGATTTTCCATCAGTAGGTGCTACTCAAAATATAATGATGGCTGCTGTTTTAGCAGAGGGAGTAACAACTATCGAGAATGCTGCCGAAGAACCTGAGATAGTAGATCTTGCAAACTTTTTAAATGAAATGGGAGCATCGGTAAGAGGTGCAGGTACAAACACTATAAAGATTACGGGTGTAAAAAAGCTTAAAGGTACAGAACATACTATAATACCAGATAGAATAGAAGCGTCTACTTATATGGTAGCTGCAGCTATGACAAAAGGTGATATAGTTTTGAATAATGTAATAATCGATCATTTAAAACCAGTAATAGCAAAACTTACAGAAGCTGGTGCAAAGGTAATAGAGGGAGAAAATTCTATAAGAGTAATAGGACCTGAAAAAATAAAACCTATAGATATCAAAACTCTTCCGCATCCAGGATTCCCAACAGATGTTCAAGCTCAGTTTATGGCTATGCTTACAGTTGCAGATGGAACTGGTGTAGTAATAGAAACAGTATTTGAAAACAGATTTATGCATGTAACAGAATTCAATAGAATGGGTGCTAATATAAAGATAGATGGAAGAAGTGCAGTGGTAAATGGTGTTGAGTCACTTGTAGGAGCAGATGTTACTGCAACTGACCTTAGAGCTGGTGCGGCACTTATTCTTTGTGGACTTATAGCAGATGGAATTACAAATATCAACGAAATATACCATATACAAAGAGGTTATGTTGATATAGATAAAAAATTCAGGGCTTTAGGCGGCGACGTAAGAATAGTAGAAGATTAATATAAATTTATGAAATACTTATAGCTTTGATTTTATATCTGCTATAAGTATTTATAGAATGTAGAAAATATAAAAACTGAAATATATAGTGACAGAATGTGCTGTACATATTAATGTTTGGAGGTTTTAGGATGGCTGGAATGGATATAGGAATTGATTTAGGAACTGCAAACGTCTTGATTGCAGTTGATGATAAAGGAGTAGTGCTTAGTGAGCCCTCAGTAGTGGCTGTGGATAAAAGGATAGATGAAGTCATTGCGGTTGGTAATGAAGCCTATAAGATGATTGGTAAAACTCCTAAAGAAATAGAAACAATAAAACCGATGATGAATGGTGTGATATCAGATTATGATAACGCGGAAAGAATGCTTAAAGGTTTTATAGATATGCTTGGAGAAAAAAAGGGCATGGGGAAAATAGTTATGCCTAGAATAATGGTTTCTGTACCTTCAAATATTACAGACATAGAAAAAAAAGCTGTTGAAGATGCTACTAAGAATGCAGGTGCTAGAGAAGTACTTCTTATAGAAGAACCAATAGCAGCTGCAATTGGAGCAGGAATAGATATTTCTAAACCAGGTGGACATATGGTAGTAGATATAGGTGATGGAACTACAGATGTGGCTGTAATATCCCTAGGCGGAACAGTAGTAAGTGATTCTGTGAAAGTTGGAGGAAGTAAGTTAAATAAAGATATAATAAGATATATAAAGAGAAACTATAATGTAATTATTGGGGAAAGGACTTCTGAAAAAATAAAGAAAGACATAGGAAGTGCTTACAGAAGAGCAGAAGAAAGGTTTATAAAAATAACCGGTAGAGATCTTACAAATGGATTACCTAGATCAATAACAGTAAGTTCATTTGAAATAATGGATGCCATGAGTGAAAGTGTTAGACAGATAGGTGAGCTTGTAATAAGAGTCCTTCAAGAAACACCTCCTGAAATATCCTCAGATCTTGCATCAAATGGCATTATTTTAACAGGTGGTGGAGCTCTGCTTTATGGAATGGACAAAAAAATATCTGAACTTACAGGGCTAAGAGTAAGCTTGGCAGATGATCCTATGGGGTGTGTTGCCTTAGGAACTGGTATAGCCTTAGGATCTGTAGAAATTCTTCAGATAGCAGGAACAGTTTAGTAAGTAAACAATTGATTTTTATTAAAATATGTATATAAGATTTTATAAAATATTTAGAAACTCGAAAGATAAAGCTAATAATATTCTATAAAAATCCTATTTTAATAGTAAAATTTATTGACAAGTATGAAATATAGTGATAAGATATTTTTGATAGCGAAATTTAACAATAAAAGTTAATCTTGATTGCCTTATCAAGAGTGGCAGAGGGACAGGCCCTATGAAGCCCGGCAACCGCGTAAAGACGGTGCTAATTCCTACAAGAAATTTTCTTGAAAGATGAGGTTGGTTACATTTTTTTAATGCAAATTAATGGCCTCTTCTTTTTGAAGAGGCTTATTTTTTTAGACAGTATTTTATAAAAAGGAGAAGATTATGGCTAGACATTTATTTACATCAGAGTCAGTAACAGAAGGACATCCAGATAAACTTTGCGATCAGGTGTCAGATGCGATATTAGATGCACTTCTTGAGAAAGATCCAAACTCAAGAGTTGCTTGTGAAACAACAGCTACAACTGGATTAATATTAGTAGCAGGGGAAATATCAACAAATGCTTATGTAGATATTCCTAAAATAGTGAGAGAAACAGTAGAAGAAATTGGATATGTAAGAGGAAAATTTGGTTTTGACGCAGAAAATTGTGGAGTAATAACTGCTATAGATGAACAATCAAACGATATAGCTATGGGAGTTGATGAAGGGCTTGAGTCAAAATCAGGAGAGAAAGTGGAAGATGAAATAGAGAAAGTGGGAGCTGGAGATCAGGGTATAATGTTCGGTTTTGCTTGTAAAGAAACACCAGAACTAATGCCATTACCAATATCACTTGCGCATAGGCTTTCAAGAAAGCTTACTGAGGTAAGGAAATCAGGTGAACTAGCTTATTTAAGACCGGATGGAAAGACACAGGTAACAGTTGAATATGAAGACGATAAGCCTATAAGAGTTCATACTGTTTTAATTTCATCACAGCATGATCCAGAAATAACTTCTGAGCAGATAAGAGAAGATATAATAGAAAAGGTAATAAAAACTACAATACCAGCTGATTTATTAGACGATGAAACTTTATATTATGTAAATCCAACAGGTAGATTTGTTGTAGGTGGACCTCATGGTGACACAGGCCTTACAGGAAGAAAGATCATAATAGATACTTATGGTGGATACTCAAGACATGGTGGTGGAGCTTTTTCAGGAAAAGATCCAACAAAAGTAGACAGATCAGCTTGCTATGCAGCAAGATATGTAGCTAAGAATATAGTAGCTGCAGGTTTAGCGGATAAATGTGAAATTGAACTTTCTTATGCAATAGGTGTAGCTAGACCATTATCAATATTTGTAGATACTTTTGGAACTGGAAAACTTTCAAATGAAAAGTTAGTAGAAATAGTGAGAGAAAATTTTGATTTAAGACCGGGAGCAATTATAAAGAATCTTGATTTAAGAAGACCTATTTATAAGCAAACAGCTGCATATGGTCACTTTGGTAGAACTGATATAGAACTTCCATGGGAAAAGTTAGACAGAGTAGATAAGTTAAAAACTTACCTATAAAATAAAGTTTTAATTATTGATATTTATTTAAAAATAGTTTAATTTTATAAGAATAATACAAAAAGGCGATGGACTTAAAGGCATAAAATATACCTTAAAATCTATCGCCTAATTTTATTTGAGTATTTGAAATATATTTAATAGCAAAATTTTATAATTAAGATATTTTTTCTTTATCTCTTTTAGCTATATTTTTATATCCTATAAACCATAATGGAAGTATAATAAATAACCAATTAAAAATTCCTAAATATTTATAAGCAACCTTTACAACCCACATTAAACCTAGAGTAGAAACAAGGTAGCAAGCGGCAAGGCATACAACACTAATAATCGCTTTTCTCAATAAATCATTTTTCATATTTTTTAATGCATAAGGTTCTATTCTTTGAACCATACCAAATATAAATCCTACAGCAGTTGTAATAAGTGCAAGGAATAGAAGTATTGGATAAAGAATTCCAAGTACAGGTATATTTAATTGATTTACAATAAATACAGTAGGTAATTTTCTAGCAGCTTCATTTATATATATATCGGGCATTCCTGAGAATATTAATAGGCAGATACCTATTAGCATAACAAGATTTATTATACAACCTATAATCATAGCGCCTTTAGCTTCTTCCTTATATTTTCCACCCTTAAAAGAAGAAGTTATTCCACCGATAGCACTTATTTGGAAACCTGCATAAGTAAGAGCCCATAAAAGAGCATTGCCTATATTTCCAGGTACAGTTTCATTGCTTCCAGAGATACTCCATTTAGACGCATTAGGATTTACATATCCTGAAGACATCAAGTTAGCAATCTGAGGAGCAAACTTTACAAGGCCAGCAACTAAAACTATAGAAACGATAATTAAAATAGCTGCAGTCATTATCATGGCATTTTTTCTTACAACCTTTTCACCAAATATACAAATCAACGTAACTATTACGAACATAGCAATGGAACCAACAGCTACAGGCAAATGAAGATACTGGTTCACTAGTAGACCACCAGTTGCAATAGTTGCTGCAGTAGCTGCAATTGTAGTAATAACTATACTAATATCCATTGCTGGTGTGAATATTTTTGAAGCTTTTCCAAAAGCCTCTTTTGACCAAGCATCATAACTCCATTTATCTGTTTGTCTAGCGGTTTCAAGACCAACGTAATAAGTTAAAGCAATGATTACAAAAGTAAGTATTGGCATGAAAACACCAAACCAACCGTGGTTTGCAAAATACTGCAACTCTTGAGTACCAGAAGCAAAGCCAGCACCACAATGAGTTGAAAACCAAACGGTAGCAACACCGATACTGATAGATGTCAAGTATTTGTTTTTCTTTTCCATAAAAATCCTCCTATTTAGTTTTATAATATATTATTTAATAAGGTCAAAATGATTTCTGGGAAAAAGATTTCAACCATGTTTTTATTATAACATGATTTACATAATTTTTTAACAATATTGATAAAAAAATATTAAATAAAAAAGATAATACAGGTATGTATTAAAATATTTTAATAAAAGAATATATCTCAGGATGTAAAAAAATATATTGTATTTTCAAGAATTTACATATAATTATTTTGAATTATGCAATAAAAAATAAAATCAATTAATTTAAAGTTTAGGATTAAAGTAGCTAATAAAATAAAAAAATAATAAAAAAATATCAAAAAAATAGAGGTATTATATAAAAAAATTGTCAAAAAAATAATATTTTTAAACTCTGAAAAGTTCGACATACTTACGTCTATTTAAAGAAGTTATAATTCAGAAAAATAATTATATGAGTAAAAAGGCCATAATAGCAGAAAATAGACAAGAAATTGAATTTATTATATAATGTAGCTATTGAAATTAGTGGATTTGATGATTAATTACTATAGATTAATGTCATTTGGATTCTATTTATATTTTCAATTTTGAATCACTTAGAAATTTTTAAAATAAGTATATTATACAGAATATTATTTTAAGGATTTTTATATTATGAAATTTACGAATTAGATGAATATAAATATTCACGTAAAATTATACATCAACGTAGATATTTGATAAAAATGAACTAGATTAAAAAAAATATTATTTGACTAAATTAAATCAGGAGGCAATTTTATGGAAAAATTTGAAGGTACAGTATTAGATATTATTTTTTCAAATGATTTGAATGGATATACTGTAGCTAAAATAAAAACTGAAGATTTTACAGAAGTTATTACAGGTATAATGCCAGGACTTGCCACTGGTGAAAATATAGAAGTCGAGGGAAGTTGGAATGTCCATGATATATATGGAAAACAATTTAATGTTTCTTCTTACAATATTGTAATACCATCGACAATAAGTGGTATAATGTCATTTTTGTCTTCGGGAGTTATAAAAGGAATAGGAGAAAAAATGGCTGAAAAAATTGTTGACAAGTTTGGAGTGCAAAGCTTGGAAATCATACAAAAAAATCCTGAAAGACTTCTTGAGATTGAAGGAATAGGAAAGAAAAAGCTAAAGCCTATTATAGAAAGCTATAATGATAATATGGGGGTTAAGAATGTAATAATTTCTCTATCGCCATATGGAATTAGTCCTAAGCTTTGTATGAAAATGTTTAAGAAATATGGGGAAAATTCTCTTGAGATTGTTAAAACAAATCCGTATCAATTGATTGATGATATAGTAGGAATAGGGTTTAAAGTAGCGGATGATATTGCTAAACAATGTGGAATAGCTAGAGATTCAACTTATAGAATTGAACAAGGAATTTTGCACGTTTTAAAAAATTCTATAAATAGCGGGCATACATTTTTGCCTGAGCACATAGTAACTAGAGAAGCCATAAGTTTATTAGATATTTCGGAAGAAATGGTGGAGGAGTCTTTATTTGAGTTAGCGCTTTCTAGAAAAATAGTTTTAGAAAGATATGGAGATACAAATATAGTTTATATTGCAAAGTATCATAGAGCGGAATTAGATGTATGCACAGGATTGATTTCTTTATCTAACTCAGAACAAAGAGATATAAAAATAGATATAGAGACTGAACTTGAAGATTTTCAGGAAACAGAAGGTATATATCTTGCTGCCGCACAAAAACAAGCTGTTCGTGCAGCTTTTGAAAATGGAGTAATGGTTTTAACAGGTGGGCCAGGAACGGGGAAAACAACTACAATAAACACTATTATAAGATTGTTTAAAATAAATAAAAATAAAGTGGTTTTGGCAGCACCTACAGGTAGAGCAGCTAAAAGAATGACTGAAACTACAGGGGAAGAGGCTAAAACAATACACAGACTTCTTGAAATGGCATTTGATTCAGATGATAGGCTTATATTTACTAAAAATGAAGAAGAACCGATAAATGCAGATGTAATAATTGTAGATGAAGCATCGATGATAGATATTTTTTTAATGGACAATTTATTAAAGGCGATGAGTCCAAAAACAAGGTTGATAATAGTAGGAGATGCAGATCAGCTCCCTTCAGTAGGTGCTGGAAATGTTTTAGGGGATATAATATCATCAGGGGTAATTACTACTGTTAGATTGACTGAAATATTTAGGCAAGCACAAGAAAGTGACATAGTAGTAAATGCTCATAGAATAAATAATGGAAAAGACATTGTGGCAAACAAAAAAAATAGTGATTTCTTTTTTATAAATAAAGATAGCGATGAGGAAATTCTTGAAGAAATAAAAAGTTTAGTGAGTGGAAGGCTTGAAAAGTATTATGATGTGGACTCTTTGAAAGATATACAGATTTTATCACCGATGAGAAAGGGCATTGCAGGGGTCAATAATATAAATTTGGAGTTGCAAAAGGTTTTAAATCCTCATTATAAGTCAAGACAAGAAGTAGAACTTATGAAAAGAGTGTTTAGAGTTGGGGATAAAGTAATGCAAGTTAAAAATGTATACTCAAGGACTTGGAATAATGAAGAAGGTACAGACCATGGAGAAGGAGTCTATAATGGTGATATAGGATACATATATCATATTGATAAAACTGCAAGGAATATATATGTATTATTTGATGAGTATAAAATTTTTAAGTATAAATTTGATGAATTAGACGAACTTGAACATTGTTTTTGTACAACTGTACATAAGAGTCAAGGAAGTGAATTTCAAGTTGTAATAATGCCGATGACCTGGGGGCCACCGATGCTTTTGAATAGAAATCTTTTGTATACAGCTGTTACAAGGGCTAAGAAGCTGGTAGTAATAGTTGGACAAAAGAAATACCTTGATTATATGATTTCAAACAACAAAAATAATGATCGCTATTCAAATTTAGCTTATAAATTGAACTCCTTCAAAAGAAATAACATTTTAGAAGAAGAATACTAAATTTAACTTCAAAGTATGAATATTCTAAAATAGGATTTTAGACTTTAGTTTTGGGATGATTAGATATATTTTTTCATATAAAGTGCCTCTAAAAGGAGGATATTTATATGAAAGAAAAAATATTTAAGCTAGTAGAAAAAATAATGAATTTTATTTATCCGGAAAACCTAAATTGTATAATTTGTAATATGCCAATAAGTAGGAAAAATAAATATTCATTATGTATAACTTGCCGAGAAAAATTAATATTTATACAAGAATCTTGTATAAAGTGTGGAAAACCAATATTAAATTCAAACGTGCAGGAAGATTATTGTGGAAAGAAATGTGGCTATTGTGTTGATAAAAATTTTATTTTTGATAGAAATATTTCATTTATAGAATACAATTCTTTTTCTAAAAAAATAGTATTCTCTCTTAAATATAGTAGACAAACATATATTTCAAGAATTATAGCCAATATAATTTATGATGAAATGATGAAACATAGTGCAGAGGAATTTAAAGTGGCTGATTTTATTATGTACGTTCCGTTGTCAAATGAAAGAGAGAGTAGGAGAGGGTTTAATCAAGCTGAAAAAATCGCTTATTACTTGTCAGTTTTGACAAATATAAAAATAAGTGATGCTTTATTAAGAAAGAAAAATACTAGAAGATTACATAAAATGAGGTCTAGCAAGAGAAAAAAAGAAATTACAGGAGTATTTTCAATTAAAAAAAATAAAACTGAAAATATAGAGGGAAAAAATATTATATTGATAGATGATATTTTTACAACAGGTTCAACGGTGAATGAAATTAGCAAAGAATTAAAACTGCATGGAGCGAATAGGGTTGTATCTTTGACTTTTCTTACAGGTAGATATGATGATTAGTATTTAATTTATATATTAAATCTTAAGAATGTAATATATAGTAGAAAAAATAGTTTGAATAAATGTTAAAAATAAAATAGTTGACATTAAAGTCTAGTGATTATAAAATAAAATAGTATTTAGGTCTGTGGTTGAAAGTCCAAGCCAGTCGCGGGCAAAAGGATCCACGTAAGCATCATAAAAAAATAACGGGTAGATGTGAGCATGGCGCGGCTTAGAAGTAAGACCTGCCGATAAAATCGAGAGGGTTAGTAGTGAGTGAAAATGAGCGAAAGTTCCAGCAGGCGAGTGTGGGGTCAAAGATCAGGTCAGCTAAATACTTTTTTTATTGAGATGATAAAAATTCAATTTTAACTGAAAAAATTTTATTATCATAAGTTGTATAGAGCGTTTAAATGTTTTAAAGAATGGACTATTTAACGATAATAAAAAATAAAGGCATATCTAGGTCGAGATTTTACATCTAAATCTTATTTGAACTAGATATGCCTTTTTGTCTATATTGATTTTATTTTTATACAGACTTAAATCTTTGTGTTAATTTCTGCTTTTCCAGGACTTTTCCCGCACCGTATATTAAAGCAACTCTAAGTGGGAACATAGCCACAAATTTAATAATTCTAGGAAGTGCAAAAATCTTTGCGCCATACATAATACTCAACCATATAGGAGTCAATAGTAATGTTACAATAATTCCTTCAACTAGTACAGCAAGAGCGACTCTTTTAATAGTAATCCTTTTATCATATAAGAAAAGACCAAAAATAAAACCGCTAAGTATAGCATTTAAAGTAAATCCTGGGAAGAAAGGTCCAGAGGGTCTAATAATATATTGGATAATATCTGAAATACCTCCAACCATTCCGCCAATGATAGGTCCGTAAAGCATACCTGCAACAGCATATGCTAAAAACTCAAAAGAAATTTCAAGTAAATTACTTATAACAAGTCTAAAAAAATCTATAATAACAGCGATTGTTATTAAAAGGGCTGAACCTGTTAATGTACGGACATCGCGAATATTTGCGCCTTGTAAACTAAATTTTTCTTTCATATTTTCACCTCCTCACGAACTATATGGTGGTAACACCATAAAATGATAATATACTAAATAGACATAAAAATCAATAATATGAAGGAAATAAGTGAAAAAAATAATAAAGTGAAGGAAATTATTCAAAAAACTGACAATAATTTTTTAACACTATAAAAAATATTAAGATTGATATTACCATGTGTAAGATTCAAAATTATATGTCGCTGAAAAGAAATTATTTATAAAAAAATTTATATATTTAAATAATTTATAAAGTATTTTTAAAGGATAATATTATAA
>JAHHSS010000040.1 GCA_020025095.1 Peptostreptococcus sp. | reverse complement strand
AAAACTTAATATAAATTATGGAAAAAAGGTATAATATTAGTTATAATCGACATAGAAGAATCGGTTTTTTATATAAATAGAGTTTTTGCTTTTTATAAAAAAGTGTGTGATTTTGTGTGAAGGAGAGTTGGCTATGATAGCGGGATTATCTATTAAAAATTTAATTAAAATTGTAATGGGGATTGCATTTTTGATTGTAGGGATTAAAGGGATTATACAAAATAAACGTTTTGAGAAACCAAAAACTGTTATAGATGGAAAGGTACTTTATTCGAAACACTATGAGAAAAAAGACAATCAAGGATATTACAGGCAATTTTATTATGAAATAACAGTTGAAGTAGAAGAAGCAGGAAGAAAGAAAAAGTATGCAATTAATAGTATGGACCAGTATAAGGCTGGAGATATAGTTAGACTAGTAAGAGATACGAATACTAGTGGAAGTTATAAAGTATTTTCACCTAACTATACACCAATATTTGGTCAATGGGTAATATCTATAATAGGTGCTTTTTTAATTTTTACACCAGTAGCTAGGGCAAAATTCGGAGCAGCATATCTAACAGTACTTCCTTCTCCTATATGTATTTTTTCAGGAATTTCCTTGGCTTTTGTTTATTTTAAAGAGAATAGAAGAAAGCTGGAAAAAATAGAATCAGAGATAATAGGCCTATTGAAATGGCAAAAAACAAATATTGGTAAAGATGGTAAATACTATACATCAGGGAGAGCTCTATATTGTCCTCTGTTAAAGTATAAGTCTAATGGAGTTGAAAAAATAAGAAGAAGTAGAGCTAATTCAAACCTTCCAGAAGTATATCCAATAGGTGGAAAAATTATTTTTTATAAGGATTTAAAAACAGGAAATTTCCTAGAAGCCAAGCCCAAACTAGCGATGCTTATCATGAGAGTACTTCTAACAATAGTAGGTGTTTTGGGATTTATAAGTATTATGATTAAATAGATATATAAGATATAAATATATAAGTATATAAAAAAGACAGCTTTTTAAAGGCTGTCTTTTTTGTATATTTATAAAAGACTTTCTTTTTTAAACATAAGAATAAAACCAAGAAACATTACTGCAGCATCTATCCATATAGCTTTCAATCCGAATATGTCAGAGGTGATAGCACCAGTAGCAGCACCTAAGCTAAATACTAAAATTACAAAGTAGTAATAGATACTTTTTTTCTTTTTTTTCTTATCGCCCTTCAAGTGGTATGCGCTTATAAGTTCTGTAGCGCTTCTTAAATTTCCAGTACACATAGTAGTTGCCATGGGTACTGCGTGAAATTTTCTAAAACTTTGAACTTGCATCGCACAGGCTAAAGATATGGTAACATTGGCTAAGTGATTCATGCTCTCAGGCATAAATCCAACGGATATTAGCATAGCAACTTCAAGCAAGGTTATAATTTGCCTCCAATGTATAATTTTATTTTCCTTACAAAATTCTTTAATAATTTCTGTAAGATATACTCCTATAAAAAAAGCAAAAATAGGTAGTAGATATTTAAAAATCAGATAAGGATCTTTTTTAGCAATACTTTGGCTTAAAAGTACAAGGTTACCAGTTTGGGCATTCGCAAAAACTTGTCCTCTACTGTTAAAAGAGTAGGCATCTCTGAAACCTCCAGCTAGTGCCAAAAGAATAGCTATAAGCATAGATTCTGACATCTGTTTTCTTTCTCCGAACATATAAAAACCCTCTCTCTTATTATAAATTGAGTGAGTCAGCTACAATTTGCAGTTGATTCTATGAATTTATTATAGTATCTTTTAAAATAAAAAACAACTTGTAAAAGAATAAAGGATATAAAAAGTAAATCGAAGATAAATTTTTAATAATAAATTAAGAAGTTAACTTTTTTATTTAGAAGTTTATTTATAAGGATATATAAAGAGCATTTCTACAAGAAAGAAATTTATTTTAATAGGCGAAAAGCCATTCATATAAAATGAATGGCTTTTCTTGGATATTAAAGTCGAAAAATAGTTAAAATGTTATTAAAATATATATTAAAAATACAAAAATGTATTTCCAATTAACTTTTACATATGATTTACTAAATTATTTGCCCACTTTTTACTAAGGGCACGAGGGAAAATCGCAAGCATTTTTACCAATTCTTCTAAATAAGTAAAAGCTACAAGTACCCACATTTCATATCCGTGATATGCACCATAAAATGTTGCTGGGATAGAGAATAACCACATTGAAATTATTTCAACTATCACTGCAAATTTTGTATCTCCACCACTTCTTAAAACCGAGATTACTATAAAAGTATTTATAGATTTAAGAGCCATAAATACTCCAATAACCTTGAAAACTTTAATCATAAGCTTTATGTGATCTGGTGCTATATGGAATATATTTATCAGGGTAGGAATAGTGAGAATTAAACATCCTCCCATTACAAGACCTGATATAAAAACAAGAATGGCAAGTTTTTTTGCGTATGTAATTGCCATATTAATTCTTCCAGAACCTAGCTCTATACCAAGCATTATTGATCCACCGTTTGCTATACACACAGAAATCAATAAAAATAGGTTAGAAGTAGTTCCTGCAATTTGACCAGCAGCGATAGCTTCAGTACCTGCAACGGAATATGCCACAGTGTATGCTATTGTGCCGATTGCCCATACTACGTCATTTGTAAACATAGGTACAGATTTATCGAGAAACTGTTTTAAAAAATTCCATGTAATGCTTTTTACATGATTGATATTGAATTTTAGCATATGATTTTTTTCTATTATAAAAATATAACCAACTACTATTATAACCTCAACAACTCTTGCAACACAAGTCGCTATTGCAGCACCGGATACTCCTAAAGCGGGCATTCCCCAATTACCTAGGATTAATCCATAGTTTAATATAACATTGGCTACTAAAGCAATTGCACTTGAAATCATTCCTAGATAAGGTCTTCTTACGGCTCTAGAGCATATAGTAAGTGCCATAGATATCGCAATAAGTGGGTATGCATATGCTATAATCTTAAAATAGTCTAGAGCTGGACGAATAACTAAAGGATCTTTAGAAAAAATTCCTACTAGTAAGTTAGGTCCGAACTTTGCTAGAATAAAAAATAATATGCTTGAAATAAGAGCTGCAATAGTAGTAAAAGCCGCAACTTTCTTTATATTCTCAGTATCTCTTTTTCCAAAAAATTGTGATATAAAAACAGTAGCTCCGCTACATACACCAACAATGACCATTGTATACAAAAAGAAAAATTGATTTGCAATACCAACTGCTGCAATTGCTGGAGAACCTAGCGAACTAATCATCACCGTGTCTATCATATTTACAAGTGTTGAAATCAGGTTTTGAACAATTATTGGTATACATAAGAAAAATAAGGATTTGTAAAATCTTTTTCTATCAAAACTCATGTTAAAACCCCTTTCAATATTTAATTTTACTTACACTAAAAATCAACTTTTTATTGCTGAGATTGTGAAAGTTGAAATTAAACTAACTCTTAAAATTTTAATAGTAAAATCTAAAAATGTCAAGCTGTAAATATAAGAAATTAATTTTTTTTCATATTTTAAGCGAGAATAAATTAATTTGAATTTCTATACGGGCAATCAAAAATAAAAATGGGATATATTTCCCATATTTTATTTTTGAATAATTTTTTGTTTATTATAGCTGATTTTTAATTAAATCTTCTAAGGATTCTCTTTTTATTGCAAGATAATCCTCGCCATCTTTTACAAAAACAACAGCAGGTTTAGTCATTTGATTGTAATTAGAAGCCATTGAATAGTGATATGCACCTGTGCAACTTACAATAGCCAAATCACCAATAGATGCTTTTGGAATTTCAACATCGTATGCTATCATATCCCCAGATTCACAGCATTTACCTGCAAAAGTTACTTTTTCACTATTTTTTTCATTCATTTTATTTGCTAGTGCTACTTCATATTTAGCACCATAAAGAGCCGTTCTTATATGATCGCTCATGCCACCATCTATTGATAAGTATTTTCTTACATTAGGGATTTCCTTAATAGTTCCAATAGTGTATAAAGTATATCCAGCTTCTCCAACAATAGACCTTCCTGGTTCTAACCAAAGTTGGGGAATTTCTATTGAATTTGAGTGAGAGGATTCTTTAAGAGAATTTATAATTTCCTCCAAAGCTGTTTCAATAGGGTAGGATATATCTTCAGATGTATATCTTATTCCAAATCCACCACCTATATTTAGTACTTTAGGAATAAAATTTAATTCCTTCTTTAATTTTTTAAACCAAGAAAATACCTTTTCTATTGCAGTCCTTGTTCCATCTGTCCCAAAAATTTGAGAACCTATATGAAAGTGAACGCCTATTAGATTAAGATTTTTTTTATTCAATATTTTTTCTATGGCATCTTGAGCCTGTCCATTGTCTATATTAAGTCCAAATTTTGAATCTGTCATACCCGTAGATATAAACTCATGTGTATGAGCTTCAACACCAGGAGTAACTCTTAAAAGACAATTTGGAGTTTTTGACATAGAAAATGCTATTTTATCTAATCTTTCAATTTCATCAAAACTATCTACAACAAAACAAGAAATATTTTTTTCTAAAGCCATTTTAATTTCTTCTTCAGTTTTATTATTTCCATGAAGATGAATCATCTGAGGATCAAAGCCTCCAGCAAGAGCATTATAAAGTTCTCCAGAAGAAACAACATCAAGTCCCATATTTTCTTCTTTCATTATTTTAACAAGATATTTACATATAAAGGCCTTTGATGCATATGAAATGTGGTAATCTAGTCCTGATTTTTTAAGGACCGCATGAAATCTTCTGCATTGATTTCTTATCATATTTTCGTCATAGATAAATAGGGGAGTAGAGTATTTTTTTGCTAGGTAGCTAGTATCTACTCCTCCTATTGATAAATGTCCATTTGCTTCTATTTTTGCATTTCCATGTAATTCCATAATATATCCTTTCTTTTCAAAATATAAATTTGATTTATAAAAAAGATAAACTACTAAAGAGTTTTTGAATTTATAAAGTATAAATCTTTTTTATTATTTTAATTATTTATTGGGAAAAATGCTAAATTCCCATCTAACAATTTATTAAATAGTTAGTCTATATATTCAACGTCAAGAGAGTTGAAATTTAATGCAGAAATTTGTTCAGAATTTGCTCCGACGCCTTTATAGGTGAATTCAAAAACTGGGATAGTATCTTTATAAAAATAGACTTTATCACCAACATTAATATTTTTATCTACCAAGGCTACGGTATGACTCATCATCAGTGAAACAAGAGGATATCTTTTCGAGTTTATTTCAACCTCGTGTCCAACAGCTCGCTTTCTTAAAAGTCCATCTCCATAACCAAGGTTAATTACAGCCACATAGCTTATATTATCTTCTTTATCACAAGTATTTTCATTTGCAATAAAAGAAGAACAGTATCCAATAGACTCACCTTCAAGCATTTTATTGACAGAGATTACTTCCGCAGAGAGTTCCAAGGCGTGTTGGATTTTTCCCTTATAATCCCATCCTTCGTATCCTGGGCAACCATATAGTATAATTCCAACTCTTACATGGCTATGTTCTGGAAGTTTTCCATCTCTGCAAAAGGATGCGCTATTTTGTGCATGTATGTATTTAAAATTATATTTATTACAAGCTTTCTTCTGTATAGCAAGCCAATTTTCCTTTTCTTTTTCATATGTATTATTCTCATCAAATTCATCCGCCCATGAAAAATGTGTCCAAATACCATCTATGGAGATATTATTTTTTTTAGCAAATTCAAGTGTTTCCATGAATTCACTTTCAGTTTTACATCCTGATCTTCTCATAAAACCCGCCCACTCAAGATGCCAACTAATTCCTTGCATATCATCTTTATGCTTTTTTATCCAGTCTAAGTTAGCAATTGAAGAACTAATTTTGTATTTTCTAAGTGTATCGAAATTATTGCAAGGATTAAGCATTATTACACACACATTTTCATAGAGTTCTCTTATTTGGATGGCTTCTTTTATAGAAGTAGTAGCGAAGCTTCTTATTCCTGCATTATAAAAAACATTTACAACTCTATCTAAGCCAAAGTTATATCCGTTATTTTTTACTGTGGCTATTACTCCACCACCTGTTTCCTCTAATAAGAAACGAGCATTATTATAAAGAGCTTTTAAATTTATTTTTAATTTTGCGTTTTCCATATCAAGCCTCCAAGTTTTTAAAAAGACTTTGCTATTTCTACAAAGTAATCTACACCATAAATAAGTGCTTCTTCTCTCATCATTAGATTAGGTGTATGAAGTCCTGAGGTATATCCTAAATTTTCATTTCTAATTCCTACAAAAGAATAATTTATAGGGCAAACTTCTGAGAAAAATGAAAAATCTTCACCTAAAAGATAAGGGTCTTTTTTTAGTGAAAACTCAGCTGATGTTTTCTCTGCAGAACTTTTAACACGTTCGATAAGTTCTTCGGAATTAATTAGAGCAGGATAACCATCTTTTAAAATTAGATTTAATCTACATGAAGTAGCGATTTCAACACCCTTACAAATATCTATAATTCTTTTTACTATAATATTTTTGTCGATCATATCATAAGTTCTAATAGTTCCTTCTAAATGGCCGTTTTCTGGAACGGAATTCATAACCTCACCAACCTTCATATATCCAATATGAACAATATTTGTGTGTTTGCAATCAAGGTTGTATGTAGGTATTGCCTGAACTTGGTTATATAGTGAAACTGCAGCATTCATTGCATTTATACCATTTTCACGGATTCCTACATGGGCAGATTTTCCTTTTATTTCAACGGCAAATTCTTGGCAACTAGCCATTATAGGTCCAATTCTTGAAACAATATTTCCCTCTTCAAAGTCAGGGTTGACATGAAGAGCATATGCGGAATCTATATCAAAGCGCTCAAAATTAAAAGTTTTTATAAGTTTATCAGCTCCCCCAAAAGATTCCTCTGATTGCTGAAAAACAGCTAAAATATTTATATTAAGCTCGTTTGAGTCAGAAAGATATTTTAGTTCTTTTACAGCACCAAGAAGTATCGTTATATGAGCATCGTGACCGCAAGCATGCATAACTCCTTTATTTTGGGATGCATATTCAATTTCATTTTTTTCACAAATCGGTAAAGCATCTATGTCTGCTCTTAAAATAATATATTTATTGGAATTTCCCCTAATATGTGCGATAGTAGCAGTAGGAAGAGGAGTTTCATATTCTACCTCCATAGAATCTAATTGCTCTCGTATAAAACTAGCTGTTTTATACTCCTTTTGAGATAGTTCAGGGTTTTTATGAAGGTATTGTCTCCAATTTCTCAAATCTTCTAACTTAGTGATATTCATATATACACCCCTTTTTCTTATTTTAAATTTAAATAGAGGCTGATAAGAAGATATTTACTTTAATAAAATTATAATCTAGCTTAGTATAAGCTAAAAATTAAATAATACTATCTTTAAACTTTGTTAAATAGTATTTTTATCAGCCTCTTAAGTATTTTTTATAAGTTTCTTAAAGCATCTATTATGCTTATTTTTTCTCCTGCAACATCACTAGTTTGCTTGATTATTTTTGCAGGTACTCCAGCTACTACAGCACCTTCAGGAACGTCTTCAGTTACTATTGCACCAGCTGCTACTACAGCACCTTTTCCAATTCTTACTCCTTCTAGAATAACTGCATTTGCTCCTATTAAAACATTGTCTTCAACTATAACTGGATTTGCGTTTGCAGGTTCGATAACTCCTGCAAGAACAGCTCCGGCACCAACATGAACATTTTTTCCGGTAGTTGCACGACCTCCTAAAACAGCACCCATATCAATCATAGTACCTTCACCAACAACAGCACCAATATTTATAATGGCTCCCATCATAACAACAGCATTATCTTTTATTACAGCGTGTTCTCTAATAAAGGCACCTGGCTCTATTCTTGCATTTACATTTGATAGATCCATTAGTGGAATTGCACTATTTCTTCTATCGTTTTCTACTACATAATCAGTTATTTTTTCTGAGTTTTCCTCAAGAATAGTCTGCCAAGTTGAAAGGTCAGTAAATAATACTTTAGAAGTATTATATCCAAAATCTTTTACATTATCTGGAAATTCTATATCTGAAAGATTATCTCCTTTAATATATACTTTTACAGGAGTAACCTTCTTTGAATTTGCTATGTAATCTATTATTTCTTGTGATGTTAAAAAATCTCTACTCATATTTTTATCCTCTCTTTTCATAATTTATTATATATAATCTATAGTTTGGGGGTTGAATTTTTAAAATATAAAATTTTAATTCCCTATTTTATGTTTTGTGAATTAAACAAAGTATTTTTTCTGAGCTAAGTTAAGATAAATAAATTTTAATTCACTTATTTATAAACTAGTAAAAGTATAGAAAGCCGGCTCTTTATCCATAATTTTTTCAGCGGCTTTTAAAGCTCCATCAGCGAATATTTTTTTAGATTGAGCTCTATGTGTGATTTCTATCACTTCATCTGTACCAGCGAACATAACTTCATGTTCACCAACTATAGTTCCACCCCTCATTGCACTCATTCCAATTTCCTTTTTATCCCTCTTATGCTCTTCCTGACTCCTATCATATATAGGGAAGTATTCAGGGGACACTGATTGGATGGCTTCAAGGAGTTTAATAGCAGTACCACTTGGGGCATCAATTTTTTTATTATGATGTCTTTCTAGTATTTCAATGTCATAGCTATCTGAAAGTAAAGGAGTTAAAAACTTCAATGCTTCTGTAAGAACATGAACTCCATAACTCATATTAGCGCTGAAAAATATAGGAATTTCTTTTGAAGCCTCGTCCATAAGTGTTTGAAGTTTATCTCTAGCACCAGTAGTAGCAACTACTAGAGGTATTTTATGAACCTTGGCAGCCTTTAGAAGTTTTTCTGTTGCATCTGGATGAGAAAAATCTATGATAGCATCTGCTTTTGGTAATTTTTCTGCATCTTTAAAAACAGGGTAGGGTGAATTTTCTACATCAATTATAGAAAATACTCCTACAATTTCTATATTTCTTTCAAGAGCAAGTGATTCTACTACTTTGCCCATTGTTCCATAACCGCTTATTATTATTTTCATAGCGTCCTCCTTAAAATAATCAAAATATTACAACTTCTATGAATTTATATTAATAAAAACAAATTTATAGAAGATATAATATTTCATAAATATAGTAGTTTTATTTGATAGATTTCCCAATATATAGAATAGATAAAAGCATTTTCAGTGGAATTTCTATATTGAAAATATCAACGTAATTTTAATGTGATATAATTTTTATCAATTATCTGAAAAAAGTGTATATCTATCGTATGATAAGGGGTAACAGCGGCTGACATTGTATAGAGGAGAGTTCTAAAAAAGAATTCAAAATGTAGCCGAAAATCATTATAAAAAATATACATAGATATATATATATTTTTGCATAAGATATACACTTTATTTTCAGATATAAAAATCTATCTTTAATTATAGATTTTTTGCAATATTATAAAGTTCAATAGCATTATTTCTAACTTTATCAGTTGTCGCTATTAAAGGTAATCTAAAATATTCATCTCCATAACCCATTTCTTTTAAAACAGCTTTTACTGGGGTAGGGCTTACATCTGAGAAAAGAGATCTTATAAATGGGTTAAGTCCATGTTGAAGTTCTCTTGCTTCTCGTAACTTTCCTTCATTTAAGAGCTTGTATACACGAATAAAGCTTTCAGGTAGACAGTTTGTAAGAACACTTATAACACCATCACCGCCGTTTACAAGGAAGTTTAAGAAGCTAGGATCGTCGCCACTATAAAGTGCAAAATTATCATTATCTCCTAAAAGTCTCTTTACATTTTCAAGATACTTCATATCTCCTGTAGCATCTTTAAGTGCAACTATATTTTCTATTTTTGCAAGTTCGGCGACTGTTTCAGGCTCAATTGTCATACCAGTTCTACCAGGTACATTATAAAGTATTATAGGGATATCGACCTCTTGTGCAATTGCCTTGTAGTGTGCAATAAGACCTCTCTGGCTTGTTTTATTGTAGTAAGGAGTTACAAGTAAAACTGCATCAGCTCCATTTTCTTTAGCTAGCTTTGTATTTTTTATAGTAGCAGCGGTGTTATTGGAGCCTGTTCCTAAAATAATAGGACATTCTTTTTTATTTCCTCTTATTTTTATGGCAGACTGAAGAAGAGTTAACTTTTCATCCATAGTAAGAGTAGATCCTTCTCCTGTAGTACCAGCCACTACAAGAGCATTTACTCCATTGTCTAATTGAAATTTAAGAAGCTTTTCATAAGCATTTATATCAAGTGAGCCATCTTCTAGCATTGTGGTTGCTAGAGCGGTTGCTATTCCTGTAAATAATTTTGTCATTTTAATTACCTCCGTACATAATATATTATCTAGATGATTCAAGAAGTTCAGCTATTTGTACCGCATTACTTGCAGCACCTTTTCTTATATTATCTGCTACACACCATATGTGGAAAGCTCTGTCCTCTGAAATGTTTTTTCTAATTCTTCCAACATAAACTTCATCATGTCCTGTTGCTTCTGTTGCTAGTGGATATTGATTGTTTTCAGGATCATCTACAAGAAGAACTCCTGGAGCATTTCTAAGTATCTCTCTTATTTTTTCAACAGTAGTATCTTTCTTGAATACTACATCGATTTCAACAGAGTGAGAGTTTAAAACAGGAACTCTGACACAAGTAGCAGTAATCTTTACATCATCCCCAAGTGAAAGAATTTTTTTTGTTTCATTTATCATCTTCATTTCTTCCTTAGTGTATCCGTTTTCTAAGAATGAATCTATATGAGGAAGAACATTATTATATATTGGATGTGGATATTTCTTAGGAGCTTCTCCTTTTTGTCCATTTAGTAAATCATCTATTCCGCCTTTACCTGATCCAGAAACTGCTTGATATGTAGTATAAGTAATTCTTTCTATTCCAAAAGCATCGTTTAATGGTTTTAAAGGCACTACTGACTGTATAGTAGAGCAGTTTGGATTAGCTATAATTTTTCTATTAAGTTTAGGGCTATTGCATTCTGGAACGATAAGATCGATGTCTTCATCCATTCTCCAAGCACTTGAATTATCAATAACTATGACACCATGTTTTTCAGCTATTGGTGCATATTTCTTTGATGTATCACCACCTGCAGAAAATAAAGCATAATCTATATCTTTGTCAAATGAATGTTCAGTTAGTTCTTCAACTACTATGTCTTTTCCTCTAAAATTTAATACTTTACCTGCAGATTTTGCAGATGCCATTAAATATATATTATCTACCTGAAGCTTGCTCTCAGCAAGACGTTCAATCATTTTTGTTCCTACTACACCTGTTGCTCCAACTATTGCAAAATTTGCCATTTTTATAATCCTCCTAAAATCTATTAAATGTTAAATTCATTGCAGAAAAGTCTAACTGCATTTTCTGCATCTTTCTCATCTATTGCATAGGAAATCGAAATTTCAGAAGTTGTTACCTGATAAAATGCAATATTATTTTTACCTAAAAGTCTAAATGCTCTGGCAGCAACACCACTTACATCTCTCATTCCTGAACCTACTATTGATAGCTTTGCACAATCATCTTTAATAGTACTTTCGATAGTAGGGAAGTTGTTTGAAAGACTAGTTATTACTTTATTAAGAAAATGTTTGTCTGTTTCCTTGCAAGTAAAGGAAATATTTATATTGTTTCCTACAACAACCTGACTAATCATATCGATATTGACACTTTGTTTGTCTAATTCATTGAAAAGATCTTCAACAAAGTCTGATGAGCAACAATTGCAGGTTAGTGTTACATGAAGTATATTTTTATCTAGGGCTACTCCAGTAACGACTTTCTTTTCAAGTAAATCAATATTTTCCATAATCCAAGTTCCTTTCTTATCTGATAAAGTTTTTGCCAAATAAAGTGGCACATGATAGTTTTTAGCAATTTCAACACATCTTGTTTCTAAAACTCCTGCGCCTAGAGCTGAAAGTTCAAGCATTTCTTCATAGCTTACTTGCTCAAGCTGCTTTGCTTCAGGATAAATTCTAGGATCTGTTCCAAATACACCAGTAACATCTGTATATATTTCACACGGTGCTCCAATAGCTGCAGCTAATGCAACAGCGCTTGTGTCGGAGCCACCTCTGCCAAGAGTTGTAATTTCTTTTTTTTCATTAACTCCTTGAAAACCAGCTATTACAAGAACATCAAATTCTTCAAGTTCTTCTAGAATAAAATCAGAATTTATTCCAGCTATTCTGCTTTTAGTATGCTGGCCGAAAGTTTTTATTCCTGCTTGCATGCCTGTAAGCGAACGAGCAGGCACTCCTATATGATTTAGATTTATTGCCATTAAAGAAATTGTGTTTTGTTCTCCTACTGCAAGTAGAGTATCAAGCTCTCTGATATCAGGATTTGCTGTAATTTCTGCTGCCTGCTTTAAAAGAGAATCAGTAGTTTTTCCCATTGCTGAAACAACGACTACAAGTTTTTCTCCGTTTTTACTTCTATTTTTTAGGTACTCAGAGATTGCTTTTATTTTTTCGATGGTAGCTACTGAACTGCCACCAAATTTTAGTACAGTAATTCTTTTCATATATTCCTCCTAAAATATAATCTACTATAAGCACTTGGAATATTCCAACAATTGCTTGTTTTGAAAATATTCAGTTTAAATCAGATAAAAAAATCAAATTTAAAGTGCTTTTATATAAATTTTTTGAATTGGAATAATAAATAGAAAGGCAAATGCAATCGCCTGCATTTGCCTGAAGAAATATGCGTAATCAAGAATCAAATGCGGCTAGCTCTCCAAAATATGTGTCCTAAGGAGTAGCAAAATCAATCTGCATTGCCTATATATTAAAAAAGACAAATGCAGACTGCCTACATTTGTCATAATATCATAATTAAAGACATAATATATGGCTAGCTCTCCATTACACAAATAATGACAGAATAACTGCTATTAACAGATATTCCAAGAATATAAAATCGGCAAAATTTATATTCTTTCGGCGATATCCCCTTTCATTTAATACTGCTTGCCGTCATTGTAAAAATTACTGATGTCAATCGCGCCTCTACCCTATTTATTAAGTTGCTAATATTATACGTCACTATTTAAAATTTGTAAAGCATTAAATTTTCAAATAAATGATAAAATATTTTAAGAGAAGAATAAAAACAATCTAATTTAAAGTTAAAATATAAAAATAATTTATAAATATAAAAAATTGCTATAAATTAATG
>JAHHSS010000004.1 GCA_020025095.1 Peptostreptococcus sp. | reverse complement strand
AAAAATATTTTCCAGGACCTTTTACCCATTTTCCATTTTTTGCATCTTCAGTATAGGTTATAAGCATAACAGAAAAGTAATAAGAAAAAATAAATATGGAAGACACATATACAAGACAATGATTTTTTTAAATATATTTTTTCTTATTTGGAAATTTACGCCAGTATTTGGACAGGATTTTTTATGGATAATAGGGGCTGCAAATTATATGTGGACTAATATAATACTTCTTTCAGCACTTCTTATAGCTAGAAAAATAGCAGTTCTTGATTATAGAATAAGAAGCGTAAGATATATGATTTTTACTATATTTATTTCGCTTCTTGCTGGTATGACTAACGAAAATTCCGTTCCTGCGCTTCTTACAATATACATATACTATATAGTAAAAATGATTAAAGAAAAGCACAAGGAATTAACAAGTTTGATTTTAATGTTTATAAGTACTTTTGCAGGATTTATTGTTATGATTACCGCGCCAGGTAATTTTGTAAGAATGAGTTTTTTCAAAGAATCAGATATTCTTTTAATAAGGTATCTAAACAGATTTCAGAGAATAAATGATGCTTTTTTAGAGTATTTTACTGTAATTTTGATAATAGCTATAGTTATAACTTTATTAGCAAGAATAATTGATTTAAAGAAAAGTTTAGAAACAGAAGCTTATTTTTTTGCAGCTTTAGTATCATATTTTTCTATGATTATGGCACCTACTTTTCCACCTAGAGCTATGGTAATTACACTTATATTATTTATAATGTCTATAATAATGAATATTTCTATTATAGGAAGATTTAATATTAATATATCAATTGTTATTTTGTCGATTGGAATTATACTAGGTAGTATTCATTTTGCTCAAACTTACTTTGAAGCAGTTAGAGCATCGGCAGAGTATGTTTCAAAATATAGTGCGAGAGAGATAATAATTAAAGATAGCAAAAATATGGGAAGATTTGAAAATATAAAGGTGCCTGCTGTAGAAACTGATAATCCATACTGTGCAGCATATGGTCTAGGAGATTGTCAGGAAGATAAAAATAACTGGGTTAATGAGGCTATATCAAGATATTATGGTGTTAATTCGATTATATTAAGAAAAAATAAGTAAAGAGGTGTATAATATCAATGTCTAAGAAAAAAGTAAAAACAAATGCAATGAGAATACTTGAAGCTGAAAAAATAGATTATATCGAGCATTCATATGAGGTTGATAAAAATCATGTAGATGGTATTACAGTTGCGGAAAGTATCGGTAAAAATCCATCTACTGTATTTAAAACACTTGTAACTCAAGGAAATAGTAAAGAATTTTTCGTGTTTGTTATACCAGTAGCTGAAACTTTAGATATGAAAAAAGCAGCAAAAGCCTGTGGAGAAAAAAGAGTAGAAATGATAGCTGTAAAAGATATTAATAAAATTACAGGCTATGTAAGAGGTGGTTGTTCACCAATAGGCATGAAAAAATTATATTCGACTTATATAGATTCATCCGCAGAAAGTTTGAAAACAATCATAGTAAGTGCTGGGAAAATAGGATTTCAAGTAGAATTAAAAGCGATTGATTTGAAGAATATATCAAAAGCAGAATTTGCAGAGTTAACAATAGAATAGGAGTGATTATATGAGGATTATTGATTCAAGACTTATAGAAAATGCAGTAAGGGATATGTGTATAGATGGCTGTATAAATCTTGATGAAAGTGTGATAGAAAGTTTTAAAAAAAACAGAGAAAAAGAAAGTTCAAAGGTAGCTATAAATATATTAGATATTTTAATTGAAAATGCTAAAATAGCAAAGGAAAAAAATAGACCTTTATGCCAAGATACAGGTATGGCTGTGTTTTTTGTTAAAATAGGTCAAGATGTACATATTCAAGGAGACAATATTACTGTAGCTATAAATAAAGGAGTTAGGAGAGCCTATATAGATGGCTATCTGAGAAAATCTGTTGTTAGTCCAATTACTAGAGAAAATACAAAAGATAATACTCCGGCTATTATACATTATGATATAGTAGATGGAGAGAATATTGAAATAGAATATGCAGCAAAAGGATTTGGTAGTGAAAATATGAGCCGTATGAAGATGTTAAAACCATCGGACGGATTGAATGGAATAAAAGATTTTATTTTAGAAACTATTTGCATTGCAGGTCCTAATCCATGTCCACCAATTGTAGTAGGAATAGGAATAGGAGGAACTGTAGACAAATGTGCTGAAATAGCAAAAAAAGCATTATTTAGAGAAATTGGCGAGCATAATTCGGATGAATTTATAAGAAATATGGAAGATGAAATGCTTGAAAAAATAAATGATTTAGGTATAGGAGTTCAAGGATTAGGTGGAAAAACTACTGCTCTTGCAGTAAATATTGAAACTTTCCCAACCCATATAGCAGGTTTGCCAGTAGTTGTAAATATAAATTGTCATTCATCAAGACATAAAAAAGTGGTTTTATAGGAGGGTTTAATGATAGAATTAAAAACACCTTTTAAAGAAGAAGATATAAAAAATCTTAAAGCAGGAGATATTGTTAAAATTTCAGGGACTATTTATACTGCAAGAGATGCCGCTCATAAGAGGATGTGTAAATCTATAGAAGAGGGAAAGAAACTAAAATTTAATCCAAAAGGACAAGGTATTTACTATGTTGGGCCATCACCTGCAAAGCCTGGAGAAGTAATTGGTTCTGCAGGTCCTACTACTAGTTACAGAATGGATGACTTAACCTTGCCTTTACTTGAAAAAGGATTAAAAGTAATGATTGGAAAGGGAAAAAGAGCAGATAAAGTTATAGAGGGGATGAAAAAATATAATGCAGTATACCTACTAGCTATAGGTGGAGCTGGAGCATATATTTCTGATTGTGTTAAAGAATGTGAGATAATAGACTATGAAGATTTAGGCGCAGAAGCTTTGAGAAAGTTAAGAGTAGAAGATATGGTATTGACTGTAGGTATTGATTCAAATGGAAATAACCTATACGAACAGACAAAATAAGGGAAAATATTTAAGGAGATTATAATGAATTATTCAGAAGAAGCTTTAAAAATGCATGAAGCAAAAAAGGGTAAAATAGAAGTTGTAAGCAAGGTAAAGGTAGAAAATAAAGATGATTTATCAATTGCATATACTCCAGGGGTGGCACAGCCTTGTTTAAAAATAAGTGAAGAAAAAAATGAAGTTTATAAATATACTTCAAAAGGGAATATGGTGGCTGTAGTAAGTGATGGTTCAGCAGTATTGGGATTAGGAAATATAGGGGCAGAAGCTTCTATTCCGGTAATGGAAGGAAAGGCAATACTTTTTAAAGAGTTTGCTAATGTAGATGCTTTTCCAATATGTCTTGCAACTCAAGATGTTGAAGAAATAGTTAAAACAGTAAAAATGATAGAACCAGTATTTGGAGGGATAAATCTTGAGGATATATCAGCTCCAAGATGCTTTGAAATAGAAAATAGATTAAAAGAAGAGCTTGATATACCAGTATTTCATGATGATCAACATGGAACAGCAATTATTGTAACTGCTGGTATTATTAATGCAGTTAAACAAATTGAAAATAAAGAGATGGAAGATTTAGAAGTAGTTATAAATGGGGCGGGAGCCGCTGGGATAGCTATATGTAAAATGCTTCTTAATATGAATGTTAAAAATGTTGTACTTTGTGATAGATATGGTATTTTAGAAGAGAATTCTCAAGGCATTAACTGGGCTCAGAAGGAAATGCTTAAATATACAAATAAAAATAATGAAAGCGGAAGTTTAGTTGATGCAGTAAAGGGAAAAGATGTATTTATAGGTGTTTCTCGTCCTAAGATGTTGACTCCTGAAATGATAGATACAATGAATGACAAGCCAATAGTATTTGCAATGGCAAATCCAGAGCCTGAAATAATGCCAGATGAGGCAAAGAAGTCTGGAGTATTTATTATGGGGACAGGTAGAAGTGATTTTCCAAACCAAGTAAATAACGTATTAGCATTTCCAGGAGTATTTAAAGGGGCGTTAGAATGTAGAGCATCTGAAATAAATGAAGAAATGAAAGTGGCTGCAGCGAAGGCAATAGCAGATTTTGTGCCAGAAAATGAATTAGGAAGAGAAAAGATACTTCCAATGGCTTTTGAGCCTGGAATAGCAGAATCAGTGGCAGAGGCTGTAAAAGAAGCTGCCATAAGAACAGGTGTAAATAGAATTTAGAGGGGTAAAAACAATGGAAGTTGGAAAAATAAATAAATTAAAAGTAAGTAAGAAAAGTGAGTATGGATATTTTTTAAAGGGGAAAGAAGATGAAAAAGAAATATTAATTCCTTATGGGAATATCCTTAATAAGGAATTAATAAGTGTAGATGACGAAATAGAAGTCTTTGTTTATAGGGACTCAAAGGGAAGAATGATAGCAACTCAAAAAACACCAAAGGCGATGGCAGGAGAGGTAAAGATACTAAAAGTAGTAGATAATACAGATATAGGAAGTTTTCTTGATATAGGATTAGAAAGAGATGTTTTAGTACCTTTTAGAGAAAGAAAATACTTAATACTAGAAGATGAAAAATACCCATTTTATATATACGTAGACAAAAGCGGACGACTTGCTGCTACAACAGATATAGATATGCATTTATCAACTGATAGTGATTTAAAAATAGGAGATACTTGTAACGGATATGTATATGGTTTTCAAACAAATCAAACAGCTCTTGTATGCATAGAGCCTAATATAGCAGGTATAATATTGAGGGATGAATATTATAGAACTCTAAAAGAGGGAGACTATCTAAAAAATCTTAGAGTCGTAAAGATATATGAAGATGGAAAATTAGGTTTATCTACAAGAGGTGAAAGAAAAGAAGAAATGGATTCTTTGGAAAGTAGAATATTAAGTTATATGGAAGGTAATGATGGATTTATGAGATTTAATGATAAATCAGATCCAGAAGATCTTAGAATAGTATTTAATACAAGTAAAAAGAATTTTAAGAGAACTCTTGGAACTATGATGAAGAATAATAAGATTAGACAAGATGAAGATGGTACTTGGTTAATAAGACAAAATGAAAATAAATTGCAAAAATAACACAAAAATGAAAAAGATTACCTTGAATTAATTTTGCTTTATGTCTATAATATAAATATGGTATAAGTATTTATTAAAATAATAATGAGAGAGGGGATTTTTGTGAAAGTTTACGTTTGCAAAAACTATGAAAAAATGAGTGCGTTTGCGGCTAATTATTTAGCTGCGCAAGTTATAATAAAACCAAATTCTGTTTTGGGACTTGCAACTGGCTCGACACCGATAGGGATGTACAAAGAGCTTGTAGCTAAGTATCAAAATGAAGGTATATCTTTTAAAAATGTTACAACATTCAATCTTGATGAATATATAGATTTGCCAAAAGAAAATGAAAATAGCTATTATACTTTTATGCACGAGAATCTTTTTGATAAGGTTGATATAAAAGAGGAGAATATTAATATTCCTGATGGGAGTGTAGAAAATTTTGAAGTCTATTCAAAAGAATTTGAAAATAAAATTCAGAAATGTGGAGGCATAGATTTACAGGTATTAGGTATAGGCAATAATGCACATATAGGTTTTAACGAACCAGGAGATACCTTTTCAAATAGCACGAGTGTTGTAGAGCTTACAGAAAGCACAATTCTTGCTAATTCTAGATTTTTTGAATCTGAGGATGAAGTTCCTAAAAAAGCAATCAGCATGGGAATAGGAAGTATTATGAGAGCAAAAAAAATAATTCTTCTAGCATCTGGTAAAGGAAAAGCTGAAGCTATACATAAAACAGTTAATGGAGAAGTAAAACCAGGAGTTCCAGCATCGATTCTTCAGTTTCATAGAGATGTAGTGCTTGTAATAGATGAGGATGCTGCATCACTGCTGGAAGAATCAAGTTATGAGAGAGTTTAATATTTAGTGTTTGGGAAAAAATAACGTGCAAAAAATTATAAAAGCTATTATAATATAGTTAATGACGTTATAATTATTTATGATGTTGTTTTTGACTCCCAACGATTTTGTTGTAGAGGAAAAACACCACTATTTTAGTGGTGTTTTTCCTTTTCTTTACAAATTATTTTCAAAAATAAAATTTGGAATATGAATTTATAAAAATGCAATTTTTATAAAAAAAAGAAAGGTTGAAATAGCTCAACCCCTCTTTTTCCGTGAGAAATACTTAAAAAGAAATGTAATTTTTTTAAGTACCTTTATTATACAATAACTTGGTCAAAAAGTCTAATAAATTTTTATTACATACTCGCAACTTGTGATATAATAAAATAGATTTGTTATTTAAATATTGCTTTTTATTTAAAATTCAAAAGAAAGAAAAAGTAAAAATAGAAAAGGAGAAAAATATGTCATTTTTAGATAAATTTTTAAGTAATCAGGATAATACTGAAATAAAAAAACTTAATAAAATAGTGGATAAAATAGAAGCTCTTGAAGAAACCGTTTCTAAGCTTACAGATGATGAATTAGCTGCTAAGACAAAAGAGTTTAAAGATAGACTTTCAAAGGGGCAAACAACAGATGATATTTTGGAAGAGGCTTTTGCAGTAGCAAGAGAAGCAACAAAAAGAGTATTAGGTATGAGACAATATAGAGTACAGTTGATAGGTGGAATAGTTCTTCATCAAGGTAAAATAGCGGAAATGAAAACTGGAGAAGGTAAGACACTTGTCGCAGTGGCTCCATGCTACTTAAATGCACTTTCAGGTGAAGGTGTACATGTAATTACAGTTAATGATTATCTTGCAGAGCGTGATGCGGATACTGTAAGACCAGTATTTGAATTTCTGGGAATGTCAGTTGGTACGATAATAACTGGACAGGATCCTAACTTGAGAAGAAAACAATATGCTTGTGATTTATCATATGGAACTAATTCTGAATTTGGATTTGATTATTTGAGAGATAATATGGTAACTGAAAAGGAAGGCAAGGTTCAGAGAAAACTAAATTACTGTATAATAGATGAGGTCGATTCTATACTTATTGATGAAGCAAGGACTCCATTGATTATTTCTGGAGAAGGCGATCCAGTAACAGACTTATATATTCAAGCAGATGAGTTTGTAAAAACTATAAAAGAAGAAGATTTTGATTTGGATAAGAAAGAGCATACAGTTTCTTTTACTGAGGCAGGATTTAAAAAGGCAGAGCAATATTTCAAAATAAGAAAGATAACTAATGTAAAAAATATGGCAATATATCACCATATTAATCAAGCTTTAACTGCACATAAGTTAATGAATATTGACGATGACTATGTTGTCAAAGATGGAGAAGTATTTATAGTAGATGAGTTTACTGGTAGAATAATGGATGGAAGAAGATTTTCAGATGGTTTACACCAGGCTCTTGAAGCTAAAGAAAGAGTTGAAATAAAAGAAGATAACAAGACAATGGCAACTGTAACTTATCAGAATTTCTTTAGAATGTATACAAAGATGTCTGGAATGACAGGTACCGCTAAAACAGAAGAAGGTGAGTTTGAACAGACTTATAGAATGAATGTAGTTCAAATTCCAACAAATAAACCTGTAATAAGAAAAGATTTAGATGATAAAGTTTATGCTACTGAAAAACAGAAGTTTGAAGCAGCTGTTGCTGAAATTACTAAAGTACATGAAACAGGTCAACCTATACTTGTGGGAACTTCAACAGTAGAAAAATCTGAATACTTATCAGAACTTTTAAAGAAAAAGAATTTAAGACATCAAATTCTTAATGCTAAAAATAATAAAGCTGAAGCAGAAATAGTTTCAAAAGCTGGTGAAATAGGTGCTATAACAATAGCTACAAATATGGCAGGTAGAGGTACTGATATTAAGCTTGGTAATGGCGATAGTGATATGGAAAAAAAGGTGAAAGAACTGGGAGGACTTTATGTTTTAGGAACAGAAAGACATGAGTCAAGAAGAATAGATAACCAGCTTAGAGGAAGATCCGGAAGACAAGGAGATCCAGGTGTATCAAGATTTTTTGTAAGTATTGAAGATGAAATTATCAAGTTATATGGTGGAGCAGCCATAGAAAAAATAGGAAAAAAATTAAAGCCAGATAAATTTGGTGCTATTTCTAGTAGAAAGCTTAGCAAAGCCATTGAAAATGCGCAAAAAGGCATAGAGGGTAAGAATTTCGAACAAAGAAAAGATGTTTTAAAGTATGATAATGTAATAGACAAGCAGAGAAAAGTAATTTATGCTGAAAGAGATAAAGTTCTTGATGGTGTGGATCTTACAGAAACTGTACTTCATATGGCAAATTTGACAATAGATGAATATACAGAAAAGTATATAAATTGTAAGCCTAGAAATTATTTTAAATTCTATAGAGGCCTTTATAGTGCATTTATGCCAGAGGGAACAATTTTACTACCAAACGCAAAAGATCTTTCCAATGAAGAAATGGCAACAAATATTAAAGAGATTGCTAAGAGAGTTTATGACTTGAAATCTATGTTAATTGGAGAACATATTTTTTCTGCGGAACAGAAAAAGATACTTTTAAATGTAGTTGATAATTACTGGGTTGACCATATAGATCTTATGGATCAAATGAGACAAAGTGTTGGATTAGTATCAGTTGCACAGAAGGATCCAGTAAAGGAGTATACTATAGAAGCATATAATATGTTTGAAGCTCTGAACAAAAAAATAAGGTTAGAGACACTTAAGTTTGTGTTCTCTTTTGAGGGTTTAGGTGAAGAAGAATAAAAATGGAAACTGTTAATGAAGCGAGAATAAAAGTAAGAATAGATAAAAAAATTGCGGATTTAAAAAATAAATATTACGAAAAAAGAAAGTTTGATAAAAAGTATGAAAATCTAAGAATAAATTCAATAGATTTCTTTAGAGGTTTATTAGTTATATTTACAATATTTTTAATATCTCAAGGATTTGGGAAAAATATTGAGCCTGATTTTCTTGTATCAAAGTGGAATGGATTTAATATAGCAGATACAATTCTTCCATTTTTCCTTTTGACAATGGGAATGTCTATACCATTTTATGTAAAGAAAAATCATCAAGATGGAAAATTGATATCAGAAATTAGAAAGCATATTTTAATAAGAGCAATTACGATTTTTATCATCGGAATAATATACAGTATGTTATTTCTTCCAGCAAAAGGCATGATAAGATTAACCGGCCCATACCAATTGCTGGCAATAAACTATTTAATATGTTCGATGATATATACAGCTTTTCTCAAAAAGAGAATAAAGAATAATGCTTTGACTTATATATTTATTTCGCTGGCTAGTATTCTATCTGTAATATTTACGATAGTGGCATTTAAAAATGGAATAGAAATAGATAAGAGTATATTTACAAGTTTAGACAAGTCTATTTTAAAAGGATTTGCAAGCATAAAAGAAGCTGACCCTGAGGGATTGTTAGCTAGCTTTTCAGCTATACCGCTTACCATGTATGGTCTTTCAATAGGATGTATACTAAATAAGAAGCATATTGAACATAAAAAATATATAAGATACAAAAGAACTCACAAGGTAAAGGAAGATGGATTTAGTAAAGAAAATATTTTAAAAGATATTAAAAGTAGATTAAATGCAAAGTCTATAAAGTCACTTTTAAGCAACTACTACAGAATTAATAATGAAGCAAAGAAACTAGTCAATCTATTTGTGATAGGAAGTCTAATGTATATTTTATCGTTAATAATAGGAATTTGGATTCCGATGAATAGAAATGTGTTCAGTTTACCATTTGTTTTAAGAGTTAGTTCGATAATGTTTTTCTTAATAGATATTTTGTATATACTTTTTGATATAATAAAACTTGATTTTGCAACTAAGTTGATTAGAAAAACTGGTCAAAATGCTATTTTTGTAGTAATATTCGTTTCTGTTGTAAATGGTTTAATTAATCTAATAAGAATAAAATCAATATACACAGGAACCTGGTTGAGTTTTAATAATTGGTTTACAACAGATTTTATACTTCCTGTGACTGGAATTGAAAAAGCAACAACAGTATATGCATTTGTGTTGACTATTATATGGGTGCTGTTGCTTAATCTTTTAGATAAGTATGATATAAAAATAAATATATAGTAGTGGAGGTAAAATGTTTAAGAAAGTTGGGAAAGAAAGAATAAAACTCAGAATTAAAAAAATAGTGATTCTGACAACATCTTTGCTTCTGATACTTGGTCTTTTCAAATTATTCCACTATTATGGAAGTCAAAGAAAGCTGATATCAGAATTTAAAGATACAAATATAAGAGAAAGATTAATTATAAATAATAAAAAAGCCCAGATGAATAAGCCGTACAAAATTAGAAATGATATTGTATATGTGCCAGTTTTAGAACTTTGTAAAAATTTTAATACGCAAGCTAACTATAAATTTCTTCCAAAGGGAGAGATTGAACTTAAATATAGGAAAGCCACGTATCTATTAAAAAGAGGGTCAAACGAGGTTAGATTTAAAAATAATAAAAATATAGTAAAAATGGATGGCATAGTTCAGTATATGGATGACACACTATATGTACCTCTTGATTTTATATACAAAATTCTAGATGTAAATGTTGTTCAGGCAAATGATGGAACAGTCTATATGGATAATTATCCTAAAAAGTTTAATTATTCATGGGTTAAAGAAAATAGATACATTGCCCATGCACTTGGTGGAATAGATGGTAATACATACACAAATTCAAGAGAAGCATTAGAAAAAAGTTATGGTAGAGGGCTAAGGGTTATGGAAGCTGATATGTCTTTATCATCTGATGGCAAGCTGATACTTCTTCATTCAACCGATGCAGAAAGTCTTGCTAACTTAGGCCTTCCTATGTCTTGGAGAAAGAAAATGCCTACAGAAAAAGAGTTCTTGGATACCAAGATAATGAATAGCTATCACACTATGAATTTTGAACAACTGGCAAAATACATGAAAGAACATCCTGATATGTATTTAGTTGTTGATTTGAAAAATAATGACATAAAAGAAGTTGAAAAATGCTATAAGGAGCTTGTGAAAACAGCTAAAAATGTAGATAAATCAGTTTTAGATAGGATTATACCGCAGATATACTATCAAGAGATGTATAAGCCCGTAATGAATATATATAATTTCAAATCGATGATATTTACAACCTATAGGATGGAAGAGTTAGAAGTAAATAAGATAGTTGATTTTTCTTATGAGCATGGCATAAAGATTGTTGCAGTAAATAAGTTTAAATTCTCTAAAGAACTCACTAATAAACTAGTAGATAGAGGTATAAGCTTATATATGTTTACATATAATGACCAGGATTTAGTTAATAGGTTGAGAAATAATTACGTAAGTGGTTTTTATACGGATTTCTTGCCTAAGGAAAAGATAGAAAGAGATTCAAAAGGCAGGGTTATAGTAAATACAAATAATGCAGAAAATGAAAATAACAATCAAGAAAATAAAGAAAGCAATTCTGAAAATCAATAAATAATATGGTAACAAGTGCAAATACCCAAAAACTAAAAAATAGTTACAAATTGTAACTTATGTGTTATAATATATCAATGAAGATGTTAAAAATAGATAATTGTTACATGATGTAATTTTTAGTATGTTTTAGAAAGAGAGGTAGATGATTTGAAAAATATTAAAAAGAAGTTTTTAGCAGCAGTTCTTTCCTTTTCTATGCTTACAACAAGCATTATGCCGGCTGCCTTTGCAGATGAAAATGTAAATGTCGATAGTAGTAATATAAAAGCAGAAGAAACTGTGGAAAATGAGAATATAAACAAGAGTATTACAAATGATGAAAAAAATATTACTTTATCCGAAGATGGAACAAAATCAGAAGAAGAAACTTCATCTGAAGATATTTTAAATAGCGGATATTCAAAAGCTGGAGCTTTATTTAAGCAAATATATGGAAGTGATCGATATGAAACAGCAGTAAGAGTTAGCCAGGAAGGTTGGAAAAATGGAGCTGATACAGTAATAATTGTTAATGGCAAAGATACAATTATGGGAATAATAGCTACTCCATTAGCAAGTCTTCATAATGCACCTATATTACTTGCACAGAATAATAATGTTCATAGTAATGTTTTAAATGAGTTAAAAAGATTAAAACCTAAAAATGTGTACTTGATAGGAGATAGAAGCCATCTTTCAAAGCAAGTTTCAGATAAGATTAAAAATATCACTGGAGCAAGTATGATAAGAATATTTGGGCAGTATCCAGGAGAGGTTTCAGCTAATGTTGCAGAAAACATTGCAAAAACAAAGTCAATAGATACAGCTTATATTGTAAGTGTTACAAATGGTGTAGCAGATGCCCTTTCAATCGCTTCTAAAGCTGGTGATACAAAAAATCCAGTAATAGTAGTAGATAAAAATTATATAAATACAGATGCAATGAATTTTCTTAGAAAAAAAGTATCGACAGCATATTTTATAGGTGGAGAAGATTCAATATCTACTAAGCTTTTAAATCAAATAGACTCAGTAGTAAAAGATGCTGGAAGTATTAATAGAATCTATGGTAAAGACAGACATTCAACAAATGTTAGTGTAATAAATAGATTTTATAAAGATTCTGTACTACCTGGAGTGATAATCACAAAATCAGAAAATGCAGGGCTTATTGATACTGTTTCAGCCGGGCCTTTTGCGGCTAGATATCATGCGCCTATTGTGATAACAGGAAGAAATTCTGTTTCAAGTGTTACAGTGGGGCTATTAGATTCTAGAAAAACTGATAACATATATCAAATAGGTGGTGGTATTAGTTCTTCAGTGAGCAATCTAATAAAATCTAAGTTAAGTGAAATTATTCATAAGGAGCCTGCTAAACCAAACCCAGCACCAAACCCAGAAACTAAACCAGAAGTGGTAAGCTCAATAAAGGGCAAAAAAATAGTAATAGATGCTGGCCATGGTGGAAGTGATAGTGGAGCAGTGGGAATGTACGGTGCAAGAGAAAAAGATTGGACATTAAAAACAGCTCTTTCTTGTGCTGATTACCTAAGAAAAGCAGGTGCCAATGTAATTATGACAAGAGAAAGTGATACGTATCCGACTTTACAGGATAGAGCCAATCTAAGTAATAGTAAGGGGGCAGATTTCTTCTGCAGTATACACTATAATAAAGGTGGAAATCCGATAAATCCTGCAAATCAAGAATTTAGTGGAACAGGAGTAGAAGTTTATAAAGGTGATGGAGGCCTTGCTGGAAAGGCTGCAAAAAATGTTCTTAACAGTATACTTTCTGAATTTGATTTAAAGAATAGAGGTGTAAAGGATGGGACACATCTTTATGTAATAAGAAATACTGATGCCCCAGCGATACTTGTAGAAGGCGGTTTTGTTTCAAATAAAAAAGATGTAAGTCTTTTAAATAATGATAGTGGATTGAAAAAGATGGGAATACAGATAGCTAAAGGAATAATTGCAGCATTCTCAAATTAAATAAATGCGAACTAGAAAGAATAATAAAAAGAACGAGTAATTAAATTTTCTCGTTCTTTTTTATTTTAAGTAAAATATGCGATATTTGATAAATAGTATTTAAAAGTAGATAAAAAATAGCGGTATAAAAATTCTATGATTTTTATGCACTTTTTTCTTATAAACACAAAAAATTTAAAAGTTAAATGTATAATATTGTTCAATATTTTTAAAATACTCTTATTATAATTTCAATAAAAATTTAATTTGAGAGAATAGATATGCTAGAAAGGAAAATCAATTACAGTTTTAAAAAATAGTAATATATAGTATAATATAAAGGTAAAACATGATAATAAAAGAAATTTAGGAGAAGGAAAATGAAGAAATATTTAAAATATATACTACTTATTATTATCTTAGGGTTGGCTTATAAAGTAGGAGCTAAGGTTTTAGATAAAATATATTTATCAAAATACGATATTATTGATTATACAGGCGAAACTAGATACACTACGGTAAATAAGAGTATAAAAAAGAAATTCAAAAAAGCAGATACAGCTATTTTAGTTAATACAGACTATTTACAGCAGGCAATTCCCATAGCACCATATGCATATTCAAAGAATTTACCTGTTTTTTATATTGAAAAGAATAGAATACTTCCTCCAACATATGATGAAATGAAAAGGTTAGGAGTCAAAAAAGTTATTTTGATAGGAGGAGTTAATTATATTTCTAATGCAGTAGAAAGATCTTTAGATAGATATGGATACAAGTATAGTAGAGTTATAGACTCAAAAGGAATAAATTTATCTCTAAATATTGCTGAAAGAATGAATAAAGATAAGAAGGTCAAGGAAATAGCTATTGTTTCAGATGATGAAATGGATCTTCCAAATGGTATATCTTTTATACCTTTTGCCGATGTTAATAATATACCTATTTTTGTAACAAGAAATAAAGAAAAAGATATTATTAAAATAGAAGAATTTGCTAAAAATAATAATATAAAAAAGACATATCTTATAGGAAATGATAATTATTATACCAGCAACATGGAAAAAGTACTTCCCAATGTAGAGAGAATATCAGGAAAAGATAGATATGATGTAAATAAGATGATAATGAATAGATTTTACAAAGATAAAAATATAAATAAGGTTTTCATATCAAAAGGTGGAGAGCTTATGCACAAAAGACACATTGCGGTTGGTCAGCTTATAAACGCCCTTTCGGTAACTCCACTTGCAGCAGATAGCAATGCTCCTTTGATGTACATAAAAGAGAGTTACTTCTCATCAGATGAAGCTAAGATTATTAAAGAAAAGGGATACAAAGAAATAAATGAAGTTGGATTTAAAATAGAAAGAAGAAATTTCTTTAATGTGGAAAGATTTAAAACATTTTCTACTCTTTTATTGGTATTAATAGCTTTATTGATGGCTGTAAGAGTTTACAGATATCAAATTAGATAGCAACAGTATTTATCTTATTAATAGCAATCAACTTGTATTATAGCTATTTTTTTAGTATAATATCATTTGGTGTATAATACACTGGATGTATACAAGTGAAGTTCTAATATTTCTTTAGATAAATATTGTATACTTTGATAAACTAATAAAAACATTTTAAAAAGGAATTTATGGAGGGAGGACAGTATGTCTTTTAATAAATACTCAGGTGAAGATACTGTATTAAAAGAATACATTGATCTTATAGATTATGATATTGTAAAACATGGAAAGGTATTTGAGTTATATCAGAGATTTTTTGATATATTGCTATCCTTAATGGGGCTTGTAATAGGTATACCCTTAATAATCATATTTGGTATACTTATAAAAATAGAAGATAGAGGTCCTATTACTTATAAACAGGAAAGGCTTGGAAAAAACGGGAAAGAATTTTATGTTTATAAGTTAAGATCAATGAGAACTGATGCGGAAAAATTTGGAGCGCAGTGGGCTGAAAAAGATGATCCAAGAATAACTAAGGTAGGAAAGTTCATAAGAAAAACAAGAATTGATGAGATACCGCAATTATGGAATATCCTAAAAGGAGATATGGGGATTATAGGTCCAAGACCGGAAAGATCAATATTTACAAAGGAGTTTGAAGAAAAATATCCCAATTTCGTATATAGACTTGCTATAAAGCCTGGACTGACAGGATGGGCCCAGGTAAATGGGGGATATGAGATGGATCCTGGAGAAAAACTTGAATATGATTTATATTATATAAAAAATAGAAGCGTACTACTTGATATAAAAATAGTATTTATGACAGTAAAAGTTGTATTTACGGGAGATGGCGCTAGATAGGAAAGGAATTTTTAATGAGTAAAAAGTTTATTGATAATCTGGTTTCTGTAATTGTGCCTATATATAATGCAGAAGATTTTATGTGTGAAACACTAGATAGCATATTGGCACAGACTTATGAAAATATAGAAATTATATGTATTGATGATATGTCAAAGGATTCTTCAAGGCTTATAATAGAAGATTATGCTAGCAAATATGAAAATATACGACCGATTCTTCTTGAAGAAAATGGTGGAGTTTCAAATGCAAGGAATATAGGTATTGCAAATGCAAAAGGTAGATATGTCGCTTTTTTAGATAGCGATGATGTTTGGATGCCTGAAAAAATAGAGAAGCAAATAAAATTTATGCAAGAAAATAAATATGCATTTACTTTTACAGGATATAGATTTATGGATGCTGATAGTAAGCTATTGAATACTGTAGTGCATGCGAAGAAAGAATTAACATATGACAAGCTTTTAAGACAAAATGCAATATCGTGTCTAACAGTTGTGATAGACAGAGAATATATAGAAGATATATATATGCCTAAAATACATCATGAAGATTATGCAGCTTGGCTTAAAATATTAAAAAAGGGATACAAGGCATATGGACTTGATGAAATTTTGGCTAAATATAGAACAAGACAAAATTCTTTATCAGGAAATAAATTAAAAGCAGCGGGATGGACGTGGAATATTTTGAGAAATGAAGAAAATTTAGGACTTATAAAATCTATTTATTGCTTCTGTTATTATGCTGTTGTGAATGTATATAAACATATTATTTCTAAGTAAAGAGGTGTATAAATGAAATTTAGTTTATTGTTGGGAACGTATGGTTCTAGATTAAAGGAATTAGATTTTTTGTTTGATAGCTTAGATAGACAGACATACAAAAATTTTGAACTTATAGTTGGTTCCCAGTCTAATTTTGATGAAATAGAGGAGTTGTTAAAGAAACATAGTTTTGATTATAAACATGTTCATGCAGATGGGATAGGTTGTTCAAATAGTAGAAATGCAACTATGAATTTAGCTAGTGGGGATGTGTATACATTTACTGATGATGATTGCTGGTATTTGGATAAAACTTTAGAAATTGTAAAATCATATTTTGATGAATACAATCCTGATATAGCTAGTTTTCAACACTATGATCCGATAAAGAAAAAATCTACAATAAATTATCCTAAAGAAAAAATATTAGGGATTAGTAGGATGCAAACTTTAAAACAAGCAACTCTTGATATGTGGTTTAATTCAGATAGCATCGATCCACATACACATAAGTTTGATGAAAGATTTGGAATTGGAACTAAGTACAATTCTGGAGAAGAAAATATATATATAATGGATGCCTATAGAGCTGGAAAGAGAAAAATATATTACTTTCCAGAAGTAGTTTCTTATCATCCATTTAAAGAAGTTAATTACATAGACAAAAAATCTATGTTGGGAAAAGGACCTTTATTTAAAAGGTTGTTTGGAAGTTTTTTAGGCTTTTTTATGTTTATAGCATTTGGTCTAAAAAAGAGGAAAGAAATAAAGGAAAATAATAACGGTGAATTTTGGGGAATATTTATGACTTCTCTAAAAGAACAATTAAAATTCAAGCTTTAAATGAATTTTGCTTATCAAAACACTTACTGGAAATGAGGTATTACAGATGATAAAAGATAAATGGAAAGATAGAATAGGTGTAGCCGTTATTTTCTTAGCTATAATGAAATATTATGGAGTATTTTTTGGTTTTTCAAATTTATCAAAATATTTTATGATTATTTCATTGTTATTTTCGACTGTGCTTGTAGTTACTAATATTAAGAAATACAGCCTGATTCACTATGGAATATTTGCCATATTTGCAATACAGTTTGTGTTTTCTAGAAATATAACGGCAATATACACATATTATCTGTGTTTGGCACTTTATAATGTTGATTTTAGGGTAATTGTAAAATGGTTTATGATTATCAATGCAGTTTTATTTTCAATATACTTGTGTATGAACCTTATAGGAATCCATCCTACTGAATATCTTGAAGGTAGAAATGATTTTGGGTTTGGAAATCCTAACACAGCCTTTATAAGTATGTTTTTAGTATGGATATCTTATTTCTATAACATATACAATAAGAAAAATAAACTAGATTATGCATTGCTGTTTTTATTTATATTTTTAATGTATACTCAGACTACTACAAGAACAGGTCTGTTAACAGCGATAATGACTATAATTGCGTTTTTAATACTTGAAAAAGTAAATTTTGAAAAAAAATGGGTTAGAGTATTTATATCAGGATTTCCTATTTTTATGACAATATTGAGTCTTGTTTTTGCTACAGTTTTAAGTAATAACTATTTCATAAACAAGGTTCTTTCTCATAGACCTTTATACTGGCATTCTTATGTAATGCATTCAAGTAAGGGAATTAATTTATTTGGATATCCTTCAAATATAAGGGATATACTTTTTACTCAGAGAATGCCTCTGGATAGTGGGTATATATGGACATTGTATAGTTCGGGACTTGTGGTATATACAGTTTTAATACTTATGATGACTTACACCTTGTATAGATTATGTCTAGAAAAAAAGAAGGCTGAGATACTTTTGATAGTTAGTTTACTTATTTACTGTTTTGCAGAAAGTATAATGCTAGATTTAGCAACAAATGTAGGCTTAGTTTTAACAGTATCAGGTATTTCAAATTTAAGTTTGAAAAGTTTTAAGAAAAGGACAGATAATAAAAAGATTAGGGAAATTCGAAGTTAGCAGTTTTCTTATAAATTGAGGAGAGAATAGATGAGAGATGATTTAGTATCGATAATAACTCCCGTCTACAATGCGGAGGAGTTTATCAGCAATACAATAGAATCCGTAGTTAACCAAACATATGTAAATTGGGAGATGTTGTTGATTGATGATTGTTCTACTGATTCATCGGCTGAAATAATTAAAAAAATTGCTGAAAAAGATAGTAGGATAAGATACATAAAACTTGATAAAAACTCTGGGGCGGCAGTTACTAGAAATCGAGGTTTAGAGAAAGCAGAAGGAAGATACATAGCTTTTTTGGACAGTGATGATATATGGAGAAAAGAAAAACTAGAAAAACAGATGGATTTGATGAAATCAAAGGATATAGCTTTTTGTTTTACATCGTACAGATATATGATTGAAGATGGTTCTCCTACAAATAAAGTGGCAAGAGCTCCTGAAAAAATTAATTATAATGGACTTCTTAAAAACACAATAATCGGTTGTTCGACTGTTCTTGTTGATAGAAAAAAAATCGGTGATTTTAGGATGACTAATGTTAGAAGAGGACAGGATACTGCTACTTGGTTACAGCTCTTGAAAAAAGCAGAATATGCATATGGTATATATGAGGATCTTGTGTGGTATAGAGTAGTGGAGGGTTCTCTTTCACATAATAAGCTAAAAGCAATAAAAAGAACATGGAATACATACAGAAATGTTGAACATTTAAGTTTACCAAAAGCTATGTATGTTTTTGTTTTTTACGCATATAATGCTCTTAAGAAAAGAATAAAAAATGAAAAAAAATGATATAGTAGGCTTTGTATAGTTTTGTTTATTTGTATAAATTAGACAGGCTTACAGAGCCTTTTATACTATCTAGGTTAAGTGAGGTTAGCTATGTGTAACTATAAAGAAATTAAGGTGCTGATTATTGGTGCTGGGGAAGCTGGACAGATGGTAATTAGCGAAATAGATAAAAATAGAAAAAAATTGAAGAGAAAAGTTGAAGCAATATTAGATGACAATGAAAATATTGTTGGAAAAAAGGTTTGTGGACATCTAGTTTTGGCAAAAACTGATAAAATATCAGAAGTCGTAAAAGAAAAGAAAATAGAGGAAATAATATTTTCTATAGCTAATATTAGCAATAAAAGAAAAAAAGAAATTTTAGATATCTGCAAATCTACAGGTTGTTATACTAGAACTATACCAGCTATGACAGAGATTATAGATGGCAAGGTGGATTTTAAGCTTATTCGAGATGTTGAAATAGATGATTTGCTAGGAAGAGATGTAGTTAAGCTAGATACAGAGGCAATAGAAAAACAAATTAAGGGAAAAACAATTATGGTTACAGGTGGTGGCGGAACAATAGGTTCGGAATTATGTAGACAGATTGCAAAATACAATCCTAAAAAGCTTATTATTCTAGATAATTTTGAAAACAATGCCTATGCCATACAGCAGGAATTAAAAATGAAATATAATGAAGAACTCGATTTAGAAGTAGTAATAGCCACTATAAGAGAAGAAAAAAGATTAGATGTAATCTTTGAAAAGTTTAAACCTGAAATAGTATACCATGCAGCTGCGCATAAACACGTCCCATTAATGGAATATAATAAGACGGAGGCTGTAAAGAATAATGTTTTTGGAACGCTTAATGTTATAAAAATTTCAGATAAGCACAAGGTAGGAAGATTTGTTCTTATTTCAAGTGATAAAGCTGTTAATCCGACCAATATAATGGGAGCCACAAAAAGAATGGCTGAAATGCTTATACAGACATACAATGATTTAAGCGAGACAGAGTTCGTAGCTGTGAGGTTTGGAAATGTTCTCGGAAGTTCCGGTTCAGTAATACCTCTATTTAAGAAGCAAATCTCTATGGGTGGACCTGTAACAGTTACTCACAAAGACATAATTAGATATTTTATGACTATACCTGAAGCTGTTGTTCTTGTAATGCAAGCAGGAGCAATGGCAAAAGGAGGAGAAATTTTTGTTTTAGATATGGGAGAACCTGTGAAAATAGATGATCTAGCAAGAAATATTATAAGGCTAAGTGGATTTGTGCCAGATGAAGATATAAAAATAAAATACACTGGTTTAAGGCCTGGAGAAAAATTATTTGAAGAACTACTTATGGCAGAGGAAGGTTTAAAAAATACTGAGCATGAAAAAATATTTATTGGTAAGCCGCAATCTTTTGATAAAGAAAAAATATTCTTTATGTTGGATAAATTAAAAGAATGCGCCTTTGAAGAAAAAGAAGAAAAAACAGATGAAATTATGAGAAAATTAGTAGATACATATATAAGACCAGAAGATGTAAATAATATTTAATAATTGTAAAAATGATTCTATATTTAGTATTAGTTAAAAGAAAAAAATCCTAAAGCACAGGTGAAATTATATAAAATTACTTTCAATATTATGTTTATTTATCAATATTAATCATTTGGCAATAAACTAAAAAACACAGCATTTGCTGTGTTTTTTAGTTTATGTAGTCTAGTTTATGCAAGAAGAAAATTTCTATTTTTTCTTTTAACAAAAGCAAAAATGGAAAACACATAAAATAATATTAAAAATTTAAATCTAATTTTAAAATATTGAAACTGTCGAGATAAAAATAATTACAAAATAGTTAACTAAAATTTAGGGTAAAAGTTTCTCTAGAGAAAATTGCAATGGTAAGATAAGTAGGCAATAAAACAGAATGAACTATCTCCTTGAAAGTAAGTCACAAATGTAAAATATCCATATATAATAAGATAAAATAGCAATATCCCAATAAGATATACTCTTTTTATATATTTTAATTTATAATTTTAATATATAATTTCAAAAATGACTTAAAAATATACTAAAAAGTTGAAATAAATTTATAGAGAAAAGTTGATAAAAGTTACAAAATAATAAAAATAAATTATAAGAAGTGGCGTAAAAGTTACAAAATGTAATTTTTTGCTTGATTATTACTATTTATTGTGATAAAATAGGATTTGTCAAATAAAAATGGCAAGATAAGGAGGTAATGATGCAGTTTAAAAAGAGCAGTCATAAAAAAATAATAGCTGTTGCTTTGGTGGCTTTAATGATGACATCTAGCTTAGGGACGACAATGTCTTTAGCAGATACGGTAGAGCAGACAGAAAGCATTACAGAAACAATACAAGATAACAATGCTATAGACAATGAGTCTAAGGAAAAAAATATAAATACTGAAGAAAATATAAATTTGGATGGAAGAAATAAGGAAGATATAAATACTAGCAATAAAGTAAATAGTGTAAATGGTGAAGTGATAGAAAGTAAGCCTGAAGGAAATATAGTGGAAGAAAGCGCACTAGAATATGAAGATTTAGATAGTGCTCCAAAGGCATCTGCAAAATCTTTTGAGGGCTTTGCTAATGAAAATGGTAAATGGTATTTTTATTCAAATGGCCAGAGAAAAAAAGGCTGGGTAGATTACAAAGGAGTAAGATACTATATACTAAATACTTATCAGCTACCACAAAATATGTGGAGAATGATAAAGGGGCATAAATACTATTTCAATAAAGATGGAGTAATGATAAGAGACCAAAAAATGACAATAGATGGAAAAATTTATCAGTTTAATAAAGAAGGTCATCTTATACCGAATGATACCACAACGCATGTTGGTATAATTCCGGACGAACAAAAAGCTATATATGCTCAAGGTGAAAAAAATTTAATTGAAGCCAAGAATAATAAGAAATTTGGTTTAATAAATGAAGGTGGAACATGGTATAAATATGAAGATGGAAAAAGAACTAGAGGGTGGTACAAAGATGGTAATAAAACATATTATTTTCTAAATACTTTCAATAGAGCAGAAAATATGTGGAGAAAAATAAATGGAAAATTGTATTACTTTGGTTCTGATGGTGCTATGTATAATAACACAATCAAATATATAGGAACACAGACATATAAATTTAATGCTGATGGTTCTTTAAATGAAAATGCAGCTACAACATTTGCTTTGATGGATATATCTATTAGAGTATCTCCAGATAATACCTCTCAAATTATAGGGAAATTTATGAAGGGGAATGGAGTAGAGGTTTTAGACAAAAGTGGTAACTATTCAAAGGTAAGAACTGGAGATGGGAAAATTACTGGTTGGATTCCGTCAAATTCCATATTGCAGCTAAGACAAGAAAAAATAAATGCAGTAATATCTGTAGCAAAGTCTAAATTGGGAAGTCCTTATGTATGGGGTGCAACTGGTCCTTCTTCTTTTGACTGCTCAGGGCTTATGGTATATTCATTTAAAAAAGGTGCAGGGATAAATCTTCCTAGAGTTTCTAAACAGCAAGCTAGAGTAGGAAGATATGTTTCAAGGTCCGAGTTAAGACCAGGAGATCTTATATTCTGGGGGAATCCAGTGCATCATGTAGCCTTGTATATAGGAAATGGTAAGTATATTCATGCTCCTCAGCCTGGAGATTATGTGAGAATAGCAAATCTAGGTGGTTATACAACAGCTAGAAGGATAATAGAATAAGTATAATTTAAAAGGTGAGGTTTTTTCTCACCTTTTTTTAATAAATTTAAGGGAAGAAGTAAATAAAAACTGTTAAAAAAAATATTTTTAAAATATATTATATTTTCGATTTAAAAAGTGAAAATCAATATGCTTTTAAGATAAAAAAAAATACCATTGTTTTTATTTAGAATACGTGATAATATTAAGATATAGATTGACAAACAACAAAAAAACAATTAAAAAACATTTAAAATGGATTAAAAAACAAAAAATGTTTTTTTTATGAGTTGTAAAATCTACTTAAATTTAATATTGAAATGTATTAGTCCCTTATGTAAACTAAGTATAGTATAAAATTTGGAGGGATAAATATGAAAAAAATTATTTCAATTTTCATATCAACTTTTTTAGTGCTTGGAATGATGATATCACCAGTATTTAGCAAAGTTGGTTCAGAAGCTGCAGAAACAGAAATGAGAGCAGCTTGGATATCTACAGTTTTCAATATAGATTGGCCATCGAAGTCATCTTATGGAAATGCTGAAAAACAAAAGAAAGAGTATATTCAACTTCTTGACAAGTTAAAGGGGGCAGGTATTAATACTGCTATAGTACAGGTAAGACCAGAATCAGATACGATTTACCGTTCTAAAATTAATCCATGGTCAAGATTCATTACAGGAAGGCAGGGAAAGGATCCTGGATACGATCCATTAGCCTTTATAATACAGGAATCTCATAAAAGAGGGATTAAGGTACATGCTTGGTTTAATCCATATAGAGCAAGCATATATTCGGATAAGTCATCTAGTGCATCTAATAGCGCAATTAATAAACATCCAGACTGGGTAATAAAATATGAAAATAAGTGGTACTATGACCCAGGAAAACCGGAAGTTGTTAACTACATAGTTGATACTGTGGCAGAAGTTGTTGAGAATTATGATGTAGATGGGGTTCATTTTGACGATTATTTCTATCCAGGGCCTGCTTTTCCGGATGATGCTACATTTAGGAAGTACGGATCAGGAAATAAGGATAATTGGAGAAGAAACAATATAAACAATATGGTAAGAAGAGTGAGAGATAAAGTTCACTCTATAAAGCCATACGTTGAGTTTGGTATAAGCCCAGCAGGCATATGGAGAAATTCATACAATGATCCAAATGGTTCAAAAACATCAGGTGGAGAGTCCTATGCCAAGCAATATGCAGATACAAGGTACTGGATAAAGAACGGTCTAGTTGATTATGTAGTACCACAAGTGTATTGGAGAATAGGTCACCCAAAAGCTGATTATGCAACTTTAATAAAATGGTGGTCAGATCAAGTAAAGGGTACAAATGTAAAACTGTATATAGGACAGGGAATATATAAACAAGGGCAAAGTGAATATGGCGGTGAGAATATTTCAAAAGAAATAAAAAAACAAATTCTTTTGAATAGAAAATATCCTGAAATAAAGGGAAGCATATTCTTCTCAGCTAAGGATATAGTAAATCAGCCACAAGTATATAACGATTTGAAATCTTTGTATACATCTTCTTCAAATGACCATGTTGTTTTACCTAATGGTGGAAGACTACCGTATCAGAATGTTCTTATGGGAAGAGATAGAGCTGATACTGCAATAGAAATAAGTAAAAAAGGCTGGGAAAATGGAGCATCAGAAGTTATATTAGTTAATGGAAAAGATACTATATCAGGAGTAGTGGCTAGTCCATTAGCTGCAAGTTTAAATGCTCCTATTTTATTAAAGTACCCTAGTTATATAAGTGATGCTACAATAAATGAAATAAAAAGATTAGATGCAAATAAAATAATATTAATAGGAAATGAAAATACTATAAGTCAAAGTGATATAGATAAAATTACAAATGCTGTGTCAGGAATAGTTGTAGAAAAAATATTTGGCGAAAATCCACAAGAAATATCAACAAAAATTGCGAATGTTATTCAAGAAAAATCTTCAGTTGATACAGCTTATATAGCAAGTGAAAATGCTATGGCGGATATTCTTTCAGTAGCTTCAAAAGCGGGGAGAGAAAGAAATCCTATAATCATTACAGATAAAAATAATATAAGTGATAATAATAAAGAATGGATAAAGTCACATGATTTGAAGAACATACATATAATAGGAGGAAGGGATACAATATCAGATTCCCTTATGAGTGAAATATCTTCTATAGCCAGTCCAAATACTAATGTTAGCAGAATTTCTGGTGAAGATAGAATAGCAACAAATGCAGCTGTGATTGAAAAACTTTATGATCTTAAGTTCACACAGAAAGCTTTTATAACTAGAAGTAGTGCTCCTATAGATGCAATAACAGTAAGTGCATTGGCTCAGAGAACAGATTCACCAGTTATTTTGGCAGGAAATAGTGTTTCTCAATATCAAAGAAAGGTATTAGAACCAAGAAGTGCAAGTTTAGTTTATAAGGTTGGCGGGCAAATAAATGCTAATTCTTATGACGTGATATACAATTTACTTGGTGGTGTAATGAGTAACTAAGATTTAATTAAGTAGTCGCCCCCAGGTAATATGAAGGATATTTTTTCGGATTTTTTGGATCCGATTAAAATATATATTATAATACTTTGGGGGTGTTTTACATGAATGATCAGTTATTAACAATTGTTCAGGCCATAAACGATATTTTATGGGGAAAAATTCTTATTGTTATGCTCGTAGGTTGTGGAATCTTTTTTACTATTAATTTGAGGGGTATACAAATAAGAAAGTTTGGTAAGGCATTTAAGCAAGCATTTGGTGGATTTACGCTAAAAGGTGAAAAAGCAGACAAAGATGGTATGTCTTCTTTTCAGTCGCTTGCAACAGCAATAGCAGCTCAAGTAGGTACAGGTAATCTAGCAGGTGCTGCTACAGCAATTGTATCTGGTGGTCCAGGAGCCATATTCTGGATGTGGATAAGTGCTTTCTTTGGAATGTCTACAATATTTGCAGAAGCAGTATTGGCACAGACATATAAAAGAGAAGTAGATGGTCAGATTACAGGTGGACCTGCTTACTACTTAAGATATGGTATGAATAGCAAGTTCTTATCATCTTTATTTGCAGTATCAATTATTATAGCTCTAGGTTTTATAGGAAATATGGTACAAGCAAATTCAATTGGTGTAGCTTTTAAATCTGCTTTTAACATTAACCCTCTTATAGTAGGTATAGTTTTAGCATTACTTGCAGGGTTTATATTTATAGGTGGTATAGGAAGAATAGCTTCTTTTACAGAAAAACTTGTTCCTATAATGGCTGCATTCTACATAGTAGGTGGTATAATAATACTTGTGCTTATGGGAAAAAACACTGGTATAGCATTTAAGCAAATATTTGTAGGAGCTTTTGATCCTTCTGCCGTTCTTGGTGGTGCAGCAGGTGTGGCAGTTAAAGATGCTATAAGATATGGTGTTGCAAGAGGTCTATTCTCAAATGAAGCTGGTATGGGTTCTACTCCACATGCGCATGCTGTTGCAAAAGTAGATGACCCTACTCAACAGGGATTAGTGGCTATAGTTGGTGTGTTTATAGATACATTTGTAGTATTAACTATAACAGCTTTAATAATAATTGCTACAGGAGCAAACTTATCTGGAGTAACAGGAATAGAAGCTACTCAGAAGGCATTTGAAATTGGCTTTGGTCATTTTGGAATAGTTTTCGTTGCAATAGCTCTTTTATTCTTTGCTTTCTCTACTATAATAGGTTGGTATTTCTTTGCAGAAGCAAATATTAAATATTTATTTGGAAGTAAGGCTCTTAATCCATTTAGATTGATAGTATTATTATTTATAGTACTTGGTACAGCTTTACACGTTGAGCTTGTATGGCAACTTGCAGATATGTTTAATGGTATAATGGTTATACCAAACGTAATAGGCTTAGTAGGGCTTTCAAAGGTAGTTAAAAAGGCTATTAATAGTGCTGAAGAAAGAAATATATTATAATATGATTTAGTTGATAGATATTAAGGGAAGAGACTAGTTATGAGAAACTCTCATTTCTGGTCTCTTTCTTTACCTTTAAGATTAATTTTGTTTTTTTAAAAATAAGATACTGACAAATAAGCAAAAATGCTAACTACAATAAATTTATTCAACTTAATATTAGTATTTAAATAAATTTTATAACTTTATACTAAATCTTAGAAATATGATTTTAAGTAAATACTTTGTATTTATTTAAAAATCTAAGAAAAAAGATTTAATAATAGCTAAGGATTCTCTAAGGTAAGATTTTATGATGACTTTTTCAGGAGTTTTAGAAGGAACTCCGTAAGCTTCAAAATTATTTCTTTTAGCGAGTATTTTTGCTCTTAAAACATGGTATCTATTCGTAACAATATTTACCTTTACTTTTCCTTTTTCTTTAATAAGTCCTCTTGAAAATTTAAGATTTTCAAATGTGTTTTTAGACTTATCTTCAACGATTATTCTATCAGAATCTATTCCTTTATTTAAAAAATAGTTTTTAATAGCAAGTGCTTCAGGAATAGTTTCATCTGATCCTTTTCCGCCAGTTGCGATTAATTTCATGTTCGGATAACGTTTCATATACACCAAAGCGGTATTCATTCTATATAAAAGCGATTTAGAAGGTTTTGATCCGTGAAGCTTTGCACCAAGAACAATTATATACTTTGCTTCAGTAGAAAAATTATTTCTAGAACCCCAAAGTATAATTCCTTCTAATATAACAATTGTGGATAATAATGCGATACTAATTATTTTTAAGATTGATTTTACATTCATATTTGCCACCTCACAAGAATAATGTTTAAAAACTATTGTAGTTATATTATAAATAATGTCAAGAGTTATGTTAAAGTTTTTTACAAGAAAAAATTATAAAATGAAGTATAGAGATAATATTTAACTAAAAGAGACCGATATTTATCGGTCTCTTTAGCTTGTAATAAATTCTAGTTATTGTTTTTATTAAGACCAGGCTTAAATTCAATATCATTAAAAATAAAGTTTTTTAAATCTTCAACAGTAGAATCATCAAATCTAAGAACCCATCCATGTCTTCCGAGTATACCACCTGTGGAATATCCAGGTGGATTTACTATAGGAAATTCCATCTGTTTAATATTATCTGTGCCTATAAAAATTACACTAAGAGCGCATTTTAGTATATCCAAAGTATTCATATTTGTTTTGATATACGGTGAAGCATCCTTTAATAAAAATGGATATTTTATCTTAGGCGTATTTTTTATTTCTTTCATTACGCTTGCAACAATCATACGTTGTCTATTATCTCGCCCAAAAGCACTATCATTATGTCTTATTCTTGCAAAAGAAAGAGCTTGATATCCATTTAGCTTTTGTTCACCAGGACTTTTTATAAGTTTCATTTCACCTTTATCTGTATTTGTACTCCATTTATAAGTTTCAGGAATAAACTTATTAAGTTCATTTATTTCATTTTGAGTAACATCAACCGTAACTCCTCCTAGTGAATCGATAATTGCTATAAATGATTCAAAGTTTATAAGAACAAAATCATTTATATCTATACCGAAATTTTTTTCGATTGTTTTTATGAGTAAATCTTCCTTACCATATGCATAAGCATGAGTAAGCTTTGAATAGCCATGCCCAGGAATATCTACAAAGGTATCTCTAGCTAGAGAGGTTATTTTTATATCCTTGTGAATATTGTCTATAGTAAGAATCATCATAGAGTCCGTTCTTGAAGTTTGCTCACCAGGTCTTGCGTCACTACCCATTATAAGTATATTTTTGATACCTTCTTTATTAGCATAAGATAAATCATTTAAAGACTCTGTATTTAGTTTAGAGTCATGCATATTACCAACAAAAGAAGAAGTGATAACAAAAGTAGCTAATGGAAGAGTTATAACAAGTATAAATAGAAATATTACTAATTTTTTCAATTTAGACATATTTTTCATCCTTTCATATTTAAACTGTAATATAAAATCTAACAGTATATATTTATATAATTGTACAATATAAATATTAATTTCAGCATAATATTTTCTAAAAAATAATGAAATATTTTAAAAAAATGATTATACTATTGAAATTAAAGGAAGTCAATATTATTATAAGAAAAAAGTGTTGTATAATTTTAACTATACAACACTTTTTATTTATTCATATGATGGAGCATTCATAAACTCTGAATCATCAGTGTATTGAGTTTCTTCTCCTTTTTCTTTCCAAGCTTTTGTAGCATCTTCTATATCTTGTTGACTAGGTTTTTTATTATCAAATATAAATTCATGCAACAATGGAATTTCATATTGTTCAAATGGTATTACATATCCAGATTGTGGAAGCCTAACTTCGTTTTCTGGATGGAATGGAAATTGCATAGTAGTTAGATGCAAATCTCCAAGATTTAAAACAGTCATACCAAGTGACATAATCTGTCCAGGATTCATATTTGTTTTGACATATGGCAGTATTGAATCCAATAACTTTGGATATTTTGACATAGGCATAGTATCCACCTTTTTTATAATAGCTTCAATAACCTGTCTCTGTCTATCATCTCTTTCCATAGTTCCATCATTATGTCTTATTCTAGCAAATGCCAATGCCTGATAGCCTTCAAGTTTTTGAGGACCTGTTTTCTTCAAAAATTGCATAGGTGGCTTATTTTTCTTTTGATCCCAACTATAACACTCTTTTATAAACTTATTCATTTCATTGATTTCAGGTTCAGTAAGAGTTACATCAATTCCACCAATAGCATCTACTATGTCAATAAAAGAAAAAAAGTCAACCTTGGCATAATTTTGCAAATCTAACTTAAAGTTTTTCTCAATGGTTTCAATTAACAGTTTTTCCTTACCAAATGCATATGCGTGAGTAAGTTTTTGAAAACCATGACCAGGTATGTTTACAAAAGTATCTCTACCAAGCGAAGTAAGTTTAAGTTTCTTATGTTTATTGTCAACTGTAAGTATCATCATTGAATCGGATCTTGATACAGTTTCTCCAGGACGTGCATCACTTCCTACCAATAATATATTTACAATTTGATTATCATATTTATATTGATTTGAAGCAAGCATATCAAAGTTACCATCGACTTGCATTGTTTTTAATTTTGAATATATAACAGTAGCAAAACATGCGGGAATTGCCACCACTAATAGTGCTAGAAAGATTACGAACTTTCTAAGACCAGACAAAAAATCACCTTCTTTACATTCTAAATTATACACTAACTATTATATTAAATATTTTTCTAATAGTAAAGAGTCAAAATGAAGCTCTTGCTAGTAAAGTTTGAGCCTTAGACTAGTATTTATAGATTTAGATTGCATATAAAAAATAAAGAAAACTATTTGTTTGCTTTTTAATTACAGTATTTAAAGTAAAAGCCAGATTAAAGCAATTATAAAAAATAAAATCCATTATAAATTAGTAGAAAATGACATACTATGATATAATAACTATGATAATAGTGTATTTAGGAGGTTTTAATGGTTAAATTAGTAATAGTGGATTTAGACGGAACATTTTTGGATGATAATAAGGAAAAGAGTCCAGAATTTGGAAAAGTGTTTGAAGCTTTGAAAAACAAGGGAGTTCAATTTTGTGCTGCAAGTGGAAGACAGTTGGCGAGCATAAAAGAACAATTTAAGGGGTATGAAAAGGATATGATTTTTATAGCTGAAAACGGTTCTGTTATAGAAATAGACGGAAAAATAGAGCATGTTGAGTATTTAAGTGCAGATATAAGAAAAAAAGTACTTGAAAGAATAAAAACTTTAAAGGAAGGCAAGAAAATTATTTATTGCACAAAAGAATATTCTTATATAGATGATTTAAGTGATGAACAATCAAAAAGAAATGCAAAGTTGTTTCTACCAAAATACAAATTAGTCGATGATTTTGATTCAATAGAAGAATTACCAGTGAAATTTTCGATTTATTCAAAGAGTGGATATGATAGTGATTTTGAAAAATTAGTAGAAGAGTTTGGAGATATAGCTACAGTATGTACTTCAGGTTTTGAATGGTTAGATATTATACCTAAGAATTCAAGCAAAGGTACGAGTATTAAGAAAGTACAGAAATTACTTGGAATAACGGATAAAGAAACAATGGCTTTTGGAGATCAAATGAATGATTTTGATATGTTAAATTCTGCATACTATAGTTATGCTATGGATAATGCAATAGACGAAGTAAAACAAATATGCAGATTTACTGCACCATCAAACAATGACTATGGGGTAGTACAGGTTTTAAAAGAGTTTTTCAACATAAATTAGTTAAGGAGAACTTATGAAAAAAATAAATAAAAAGAGGTTATTTTTTGTTATCATTGTATTCATTTTCCTTATATTCCTTTTTTCTAAAATTTTTATAGGGGTAAAAGAATATGTATCTTCAAAAAATAAACCAGAAACGACAATTAAATCTCAAGAAGAAATAGATAGAGAAAAAGAAAAAATTATAAACATTGCAATTGATCCAGCAAAGGGAGGAATTAATGAGGGATTATCTACACCTGATGGAAGTTTAAAAGAAAAAGACATAAATATGGATATTGCCAAAAGAATAAAAGCTAATCTTGAAAAACATAATGATATAAAGGTATGCTTAACTAGAGAATATGACGAAAATATAGATTTAAAACAAAGGATAGAGAATCTAAAAAGGAATAATGCAGATGCCTTGATATCGATAAGAATAAATGCACAAGGAAAATCTGGGGAAGCTCAAGGAATGGATACTTATTATTCAAATCTTTCTTCTAGTAAAATTATTGAGGACGATAAAAAAACAAGCTCTAAGTTAAAAAAAGATAATAAAGAAGAAAGTGATTTGAAAAATTCGAAAAGTAAAAATAATAATGATAGAGAAAGTAAAACTGAAAATAAAGTTGAAGTAGTAAAAAAAGGTGAAGAAAGCTTAGATAAGCAGAAAGAAAGAATTATTTTATCAAAAAGCCTAGCACAGTCTATTCAATCTACGACTTTATCTTTTGTAGATTTTGATGATAGAGGGATTAAGGATAAAAATTTTGACATACTTCTATATACAAACATACCATCTGTCATAGTACAATGTGGTTTCATTTCAAATGAATCAGACGGACAAAAACTTCAAAATGAAAAAACAAGACAAGATATATCAGACGGTATAAGTGATGGCATTTTAAATTATGTTGACTTACATAGAACTGAAATTTTAAAAGATAGAGTCAATTATAGGTAGTTTGAGAGGAGTAAAAATGTGAATCTTTATAGAGCTTCAATGGAATATAGAGATGCTTTAGATAACCAAAAATGTAAAAAAGGTGGAATATATTATACACCAGAATTAGTTGTAAAGTTGATGGTTAAAGAGTTGTTTAAAGATGAAGATCTTTCAAAAAAGATTAAGGTACTTGATATTGCTTCAGGTTGCGGACTCTTTTATAGTGAGATTGTAAATAAGTTTTTAGAAAATGTTGGAGAAGATAAGAAAAATTATATTTTAGAAAATTTGAGTGAAAATTTATATGCAATTGATAAAGACGAAGGAGCTATTAATGTTTTAAAAAAGTATAACGAATACATGTACAATAATTTTGAAAAAATGAATATGAACGTACTTAAAGATGATGCACTTTTTCCTAAAACAAAAAAAATAAAAGAAGCTATGTTTGATTATATAATAGGAAATCCACCATATATAGGGCATAAAAATATAGATTCAGAGTATTCTAAAATGCTTAGAGAGAAGTATGGAGATGTATATATAAATAAATCAGATATTTATTATTGTTTTTTCAAGAGAGCGATAGACTATCTGAAAGAAGGCGGTGTTTGTTCTTATATAGTTCCCAGGTACTTTTTAGAATCACAATCTGCTTTAAGTGTAAGAAAATTTTTGGAACAAAATACAGAGATTATAAATATATTTGATTTTAGAAACTGTGATGTATTTTCAAAAAATATAGGAATATCTCCGTCTATAATAACATTTAGAAAAAAAACAAAGTCTAAAACAGATTTATATAAAAAAAATGTAAAGATAAAAATAATTCACAATAAAGAAGATTTAGAATGTCTTTTATCGGGTAACAATATAAATAGCGATGGAGTTCTATTTAAGGATGACACGTCATGGGCTATAATTACTAAGAGTGAGAAGAAGATTATGGATTCTATAAAAAGGAAAAAAGTATATAGACTAGGTGAAATGGTAAATAGCTACCAAGGTATTATTACAGGTTGTGATAAGGCTTTTATTTTAGATAAGGAATCTGATCTTATAAAAAAGATAGATAATAAGCTTTGCAAAAGATGGATAAAGTCGAAGGACATAGAAAGTTATAATATAAAAGAAAGTAAAAAAATTCTTTTGTACACAGATTCTGTGAAAACTCTTGAAGAAGGTCAGTTAAGAGCACATTTAACTAAATACCGCAATAAACTTGAGAATAGAAGAGAAGTTTTAAGAGGTATTAGAAGTTGGCATCACCTTCAGTGGGGAAGACAGGAAGGAATATTTGAACAAGAAAAAATAATATATCCATTTAAAAGTAAGGATAATAGATTTGCTTTAGATAAGGGAAATTCATTTTTTAGTGCAGATGTATATTTTTTAACTATTAAAGAAGATTTTAAAGATATTATTTCCTATCCATATCTTTTGACTATTTTGAATTCAAGTGTTTATCAGTTATATATGCAGGCATTTTTGAAGAAGATGGGTAATTCAGTATATGAATATTACCCATACAGACTTTTAGAAACATATATATTTATAGATGAAAATTATAAAATACTTGAAAATACAGGAAAAATTATATTAAAAGAAAAAAATATAAGTAAAAAAGAATATTTGATGAAAAAAGTT
>JAHHSS010000039.1 GCA_020025095.1 Peptostreptococcus sp. | reverse complement strand
GGGTGGTTTATTGTTTCGCACGCTTTGCGAGCTCAACTGGGACACGTCCCTATAAATAAAAAGAAGTGGAAAATTTTCCACTTCTCTTCTGTTTAAATCTATTTATCTCCAAAGTTTCCTTCTTTATAATGTTTTCTACACAAGGCTATATATTTATCGTTAGCACCTAGTTCTATCTGCTCCCCTTCTCTTACAATTCCATTTTCATTGTATCTAGCATTGCAAGTTGCTTTCGAGCCACACCAACAAACTGTCTTAACCTCTTTTATCTCATCTGCAATTGTTATCAATCTTTCAGAGCCTTCAAATAGTTGATTTTTAAAATCTGCTCTTAAGCCGTAACACATAACCGGTATAGATAGTTTATCAACTATATCTGATAAAAAATCTACTTCTTCCTTGGTTGCAAATTGTATTTCATCTACTATAATGCAGTCGTATTTTTTTATTTCCTCACTGCTGTAATTTATAAATTCAGACATCAATTCACATTCATGCTCAAGACCGATTCTTGATTTAAGTAAGTGTTTACCATCTCTCAAATCTATGTCTGGTTTCACTAACAAGGCCCTCTTCCCTCTTTCATGATAATTGTAGTGCACCATAAGGGCATTTGCAGTTTTAGAACTCCCCATAACTCCATAGTAAAAATATAATTTTGCCATCCATCTCTCCTTATATAAATAGCGCAAATATGTATATAATTATAGATCCAACTATCCAACAAATAGTCATATATACATCTACGCTAGACTTATCTTTAAGAAATCTTTCTTTAAATTTATCATCAATATTATTAGAATCCTTTATTAAGTTTTGTATTCTTTTATAGTAATCAAAATTACCATAAAAAGCAGCTCTAACATATAGTAAAAAGGAAGCTATATATATACCTATCCATAAAGGACTTTTTAAAAAATATGCTAATGTTGCTAGAATAACTTGAATACCAACTATAAAGGCTCCTGTAAAGGTCATTTTTCTATATATATACCAATATGGTGCTACAAGTAAAGCAGATATATTAAAACTTGACTTTTTTCCTCCATTTTCAAACTCCTTAAAGTATGGTTCATAGTATTCATAGTTTTTACCTACAAAATCCTTTTCGTTCATTTTTATCTTATTACTAATTTTTTTTTCTTCCTTTATTTTTTTATTAAACAGTTTCATCTTCTTTACCACCTGATTTTTCTTCTGTTATTTCTACTTCAGATAGAGGTCTTGATGTTATTTCATATTTATTCTCCAATATATCCATAAACTCCTCTCCTGTTATTGTCTCATTTTTCAATAAATACTTAGCTATTTCGTGAAGTTTATCTATATTTTCATTTAATATATCAATTGCTCTGCTGTGACAATCTCCTATAATTTTAACTACAGCTTTATCTATTATCGTAGATGTTTCAGGAGAACAAGCTAAAGAAGAATCTCCACCAAGATATGCATTGTTTACTGTTTCGAGAGCAACCATCCCAAAATCATCATCCATACCAAACCTTGTTACCATAGCTCTTGCAATCTTTGTCGCCATTTCTATATCATTAGATGCTCCAGAAGTTTTTATATTAAATATTACTTCTTCGGCAGCTCTACCACCTGTATAAGTTGTAATCTTATCAAGTGCTTCATTTTTAGACATAAGAACTTTTTCAACTTCATCTACTTGCATTGTGTATCCAAGTGCACCAGATGTTCTTGGTATTATTGTAATTTTATGAACTGGCGCAGAATGTTTACCAACTGCTGCAACTAAAGCATGTCCTACTTCATGATAAGCTATTACTTTCTTTTCTTCTTCGCTAATTACCGCACCCTTTCTCTGATAACCTGCAATAACCGTTTCAACAGATTCTTCAAGATCCTCTTGAGTCACAAGATGTCTTTTCATCCTTACAGCTCTCAAAGCTGCCTCGTTAACGATATTAGCAAGCTCAGCACCAGATGCTCCTGATGTAGCCCTTGCAACTTGATTATAGTCTATATTTGTATCTGTCTTTACATCTTTTGCATGTACTTTTAATATGGATTCTCTGCCATTAACATCAGGTAATTCAACTGGTACTCTTCTATCAAATCTACCTGGTCTTAAAAGCGCCTTATCTAAGGATTCAGGTCTGTTTGTAGCTGCAAGTATTACAACTCCTATTTCATTTTCAAAACCATCCATTTCACTTAGCAACTGATTAAGAGTTTGCTCTCTTTCATCATTGCCACCAAAATTAGAATCTCTCTTTTTACCAATAGCATCAATTTCATCTATAAAAACAATACTTGGTGCTTTTTCCTTTGCTTGTTTGAAAAGATCCCTTACTCTTGAAGCTCCCATTCCTACAAACATTTCTACAAATTCTGAACCCGAAATTGAGAAAAATGGAACTGAAGCCTCGCCAGCAACCGCCTTGGCTAAAAGTGTCTTCCCTGTTCCTGGCGGTCCAACAAGTAACGCTCCCTTAGGCATTTTAGCTCCTATTGATTTATATTTTTCAGGGTTATGAAGGTAGTCTACTATTTCACTCAAAGCTTCTTTTGCTTCATCCTGACCAGCAACATCATCAAAGTTTACTCCAGTTGATTGAACATAAAGCTTTGCATTGCTCTTTCCAAAAGACATCATACCTCCAGGTCCACCCATTTTTTTGCTCATATTTCTCATAAGAAACTTTCCTATCATGTAGAATAAGAAGAATGGGAATACCCATGTTAATATAAAATACATTATCGGAGAGTTTTCAGTCGGAATTTCTTGTTTGTAATTTGCACCTGATTTTTCAAGCTCTTTTACTAAATCAGGATTATTCATAACACCTGTTACAAAATTTTTCTTGTCTTCTTTACCCTTTCCAGTAAAAATAATCTTTTTGTCATCAATAATTACATTCGAAACTTCTTTTTTCTCCAACATTTCTATGAAAGTACTATATTCTACCTCCGTAGCTCTTTTTTTCTCCATATTAGGAATAAATGTTCCATTAAGTAACATTATAGCTATTAATAGTATTCCATAAAACCAAAAGAAATTAGAATTCGGATTTTGACCATTATTATTACTACCATTGCCACCTTTATTTCCATTACTATTTTGATTCAATTAAACCACCTCCTCATAAATTAATTTCTTCATTTATACTCTTTTAAAAATTCTACTGACTCCTCTATTATCCAATCTGGAGTAGATGCACCGGCAGTTACTCCAATTACACTATATTTACTGAAATCGAAGTCTTGCATATCATCTTTTGTTTCTATAGATATAGTATCTACTATTTCACTGCATATTTTAACTAATTTTTGAGTATTTGAACTATGTTTCCCACCAATAACGACCATCACTTCAACCTTTTGTGATAACTCTCTAGCTTCCTGCTGCCTTATACTTGTTGCAGAACATATAGTATTTTTAACACTAAGTTTTAGACCTAGTGATTCTAAGTATTCTATTATTGCTTCAAAGTTTTTTTCGTTCATAGTTGTTTGCGAGACAACTAAATACTCTTTATTTCTATCAAAATTATAACTTTTAACCTCATTTAATTCTTTGAAAATTATAGCTTTATTCTTGCACCAACCATTTATTCCAATAATTTCAGGATGATTTTTATCTCCTAAAAGAATTATCTCTTTATTTTCTTCTTCTCCCTTGCTAACTATATAATGAATTTTTCTAACAAATGGACATGTCGTATCAACTACTTTTATCCCTTTACTTTCTGCTTCATCATATATAGCTTTAGAGACACCATGAGATCTAATTATCATTTCTGAATCCAAGTTTTGATTAACCTCATCAATCTTATCTATAGTGATTAATCCCATATTTTCATATTTCTCAACAGCTTGCTTATTGTGAATTAATGGTCCTAAAGCGTATACTGAAATACTTTTCTTCTCTTCAAGTTCTTTTTGAGCCATATTCATAGCCCTTTTGACACCAAAACAGAAACCTGCACTTTCTGCTATCAATACTTTTTTCATAATATTTCCTTTCCATTTTTAAAGCAACACTTTAAAAATATTAAATCAATCTCTATTTTATTATTACCCAAATTGAGATTTTTGAAGCTGTCTCTACTTTTTATGTACTAATTAATTTATTTTTAAGTTTAATTTAAACTATAATTAACAAGTAATTATAATATTCCTTTTTTATTGCTTTCGTAATTATCTTCTACTACATTCATCATAAGCTGTGCCATTTCAGCATATTCTTCTTTCTTTATCTTTTTTTCATAGTATTCAGCCATATTGATAGGTTCTCCTATAACTATCCTTACCTTAGAAAATACTCTATACTTTGTTATTATACTCATAGGTATGATTATTGACTTTGTTTTTGCTGCAAATAAACCAACTCCAGGTTTTGCTGGTAAAAATTTATCCATAGAGCTTCTAGTTCCCTCAGGAAAAATTCCTAATATCCTTCCCTCTTTTATCTGATTTAAAATTTCTCGGATTGTGTTTAAACCTGGATTTGCTCTATCAATAGGTATTACTTCTAATTTTTTTAAAATCCCTTTTAATAGCGGGATATCAAAAAGTTCCTTTTTTGCAACTGGTATTATTCTTCTTTGCTTTACTGCAACCAACATAAATATCGGATCTAAAAAACTTTTATGATTTGCAACAATTATAACTTTCCCCTCATTGGGTATATTTTCTTGCCCTGTAATCTCTACTCTGTAAAGTATTTTCGATAGAAATCTTAACAAAGTACATATAAAATTATAAAATCTCATTTAATCACCTTAATCTAGCTTTCTCTTACTTTTTTTACTATGTAGTTTACTACTTCATCAACTGACATATTGGTAGAATCTACTTCTATAGCATCCTCAGCCTTTGTCAGTGGCGCAACTTTTCTTGTTGAGTCTATATAGTCTCTTTTTTTAATCTCTTTAATTATGTCTTCCAATACAACATTTTCTCCTTTTTCTTTTAGTTCAAGGTACCTTCTCTTACCCCTTTCTTCAGGAGAAGCATTTAAATAAAATTTATATTTTGTATTTGGGAATATACAAGTGCCTACGTCTCTACCATCTAAAATGACATCGTTCTTCTGACCTATTTCTCTTTGTTTTTTTACCATTATTTCTCTTACTCTAGCGATTTTAGCAACATTAGATACATTTGCACTCACTATTTGCATTCTTATTTCATCATTTATTGATTTCCCATCAAGATAGATTTTATTATCTATAAAATCTACCTCCGATTTTTCGCATATTTCTATTACTTTTTTTTCATCAAGAATATCAATTTTTTCTTTAAGACATTTATATGTAATTGCTCTATACATAGCACCTGTGTCAATATAATTTATCCCTAGTTTTTTTGATATTTTTTTAGAAATGGTACTTTTACCTGCTCCTGCAGGACCATCAATAGCTATTACAAGATTGTTCATTTATTACTCCTTTTTCGTAAAAGTTAATTTTTAGATTTAATACAATATATATTGTATCTTTATTTTCTATAATTAGGCTTAATTTAAACTATAATTTAACAACTAGAAAAATTCACTAACATTTAGACCCGCTAAATATCCTGTTGAAAATGCTATTTGCAAATTATAACCACCGGTTAAAGCATCTACATCTATTAACTCCCCTGCAAAATAAACCCCTCTATGTTTTTTTGATTCCATAGTACTTGAATCAATTTCAACAACGCTTATTCCACCTGAAGTAATTGTAGCTTTACTAATTTCACATAAAGAACTCGGTGTTAGCTTACAATTTTTTAAAAGTTCAACTATAATTTCAAAATCATTTTTGGACATATTAGAACTTTTATCATTAATAAAATTAAATTTGCCATCTCCCAGAGTTCCTGCCTTTTCAAGAACTATTTTTAAAAAATTATTTGGAAAAATCCCCTTCAAATTATTAAAAACAGTTTTTTTAGAATTTGATTTGGCAATAGAATATAGTTCGTCTTTATTCATTGTTGGGATAAAGTCAGCCTTTATATATATTTCCCCAATTTTCCTATTAATATATGAAGATGCTTTTAGTGCAGCTGGACCACCTATACCGCTATGAGTAAAAACTATATCTCCACTGATAAAAGAAATTTTTTTCTTTTTGTCATAATTATATATATTAAGCTCCACATTGCTCAAAGAAATTCCTGGCATTTCTCTTAACCACTTTTCTTTAACTTTAATTGGAGAAAGCGCTGATACCGGCTCTACTATTTTATAACCTTTCTTTTTAAGCAGCTCTATAACACTTCCGTCAGAGCCAGTTTGCGGATAGCTTTTTCCACCTGTCGCTATTATTATTTTTTCACTCTCTAAAATTTTATTTTTTAAATATACTTTTTTAATCTTTTGATTTAAATCTAAATCTATTACTTTACTGTTCAATAAAATTTCAATATTATTATTCCGTATTTCTTTCTCAAAAGCTTTAATCAAGTCCATTGAATTTCCACTCTTAAGATATACTTTATCTTCATTATCAGCTTCAACTATGTAATCTATTCCTAATGAATTAATGTATTTTTTTATATCCTCATTAGAAAATGTATACAACGAAGAATAAAGAAATTTTTTATTATTTACAACTGCATCGAAAAATGAAGATATATCCTTATTATTTGTAAAATTGCACCTTCCTCCGCCAGTAATTCTAAGCTTTTTTCCTATCATTTCATTAGCTTCAACAATACAGACTTTCATATTATTATTTTCTTTCTTCGCTGTTAAGGCGGCCATTATTCCTGCTGGGCCGCCTCCTATAACTACTATATCAAATTTACAACTCATTATTAACCCCTTATTCAAGTGCACTCATACTCTTATTTACACCGTTAGTCTTATCTTTTTTTAGATGTCTCGTATCATTCATCTTCATAATAACTGGTCCATAGTTTCTATACTCTACTATATTAAGTGCTGTATTATCTTGTTTTATTCTATATATGTTTCTTACATGAGAATCAAGAAAGCTCAAGAGCATTACTCTTACAGTAACTGAGTGAGATACTAAAAGAATATGTTTATTTTGATATTTCTTATTCAAGTCTTCTATTAATTTATCCTGTCTTTCTTTTATCATTTGCAAAGTTTCTCCACCTTCAATATGAACTTTTTCAGGCTCATTTCTCCACAAATTAAAAGTTTCTGGATATTTCTTTTCTATTTCGCTTAATTGCATACCTTCCCATATTCCAAATCCCATTTCTCTCAAAGACGCTGTTGGATGTATTTCAAGATTTAATATATCTCCTATAATTTGAGCCGTTTCTACAGCTCTACCTAAATCACTACAATATATTATATCTATAGGGTATTTTTTCAATGCCTCCGCTAAATCTTTTGCCTGTTGAATTCCTAACTCTGTCAATGGAGAATTTCCATGTCCTTGTGTCTGACCAAGTGTATTCCAAATAGTCTGTCCATGTCTAGCTAAATAATATGTATTCATATTCCCTCCAAAATCAAATTATTTTTATTAATACTAAAAAAGTAAAATAACCTAATATGATATATCATACCAGGTTACTATCTTCTATTCATATATCTCAAATTTTTCCCAAATAGCTTCTAATTGATTAAAGTATGACATTATGTCTTCTTTTTCTCTCATTGCAACCCCTATTACTAAAGCATTTGCTACACTAAATGCTGGTACAAGTGAGTCAACAAAAGAAACCATATTGTTTCTAACAGTTACAACTACATCTGAAATTTTTGCTGTTGGAGCGTTGTTACTATCAGTTATTGCAATAACTTTTGCTCCTCTATTTTTAGCAAATCTGGCAACCTGAATAGTTTTTCTTGAGTATCTAGGAAAGCTTATCGCTATAAGAACATCTCCTGGACCAAGTTTTATCATCTGTTCAACAGGTTCACCCATATCCATTCTTATAATAACTACGTCATCAAGTATGTAGTTCAAATAGTAGCCCAAATACTTAGCTACATAAATAGAACTTCTAAGACCCATTACATATACTTTTTTTGCTGAAATCATGAGGTTTATAGCATCTTCATAAGATTCTTCTTCAAGGCTATCCATAGTTTCTTTTATATTATCTATATCAGTTTTCAAGACATTTTCTAAAATCTTAGAGTCAGATGAATAATCTCTGTTTGCCATCTCAACTCTTTCAACAGTTGTTAATTTAGTTTTTATCAATTCTTGAAGAGCATCTTGGAATTTGGGATACCCTGAAAAACCAAGTGCATTAGCAAATCTAACAACAGTAGACTCACTTACTCCTACTGTTTCGCCAAGCTTTGAAGCAGTCATAAAAGCAACCTTTGGATAATTTTCCATAGTGTATCTAGCAAGTAACTTTTGCCCCTTACTCATAGTTTTATATTTTTCATTCATTATGGCCATTAATCCATCTTTTTCATTTATATTTACATCTTCTTTCATAATAAGTCTCCTCGTGCGTATACTACTTAATATTACTACTACATTATAACTCATGATGCCTATAATTTCAATCTTTTAACCGAATCAATGACTTTTTTTTATAAAAATAATTTATTTTATTTTAAATTAATATTCTTATTTCCTTAACATTTTTATGTCTTAAAAGTCAATTATTTTTTCTTTTTTAAAATTCTCTTTTCAATTAAAATCATTTGAGGCGGCGTATTGATTTGGTTTACAAATTCTAATTTTGCCACATTAAACTCTGTTTGATCTATAGTTTTCACATATTTTAAAAGTTGCAAATATTCATCCATTCCACCTTCATGCCCTAAATATGCAGAAATTATTATTATTCCTGATGGATTCAGCTTATTCTTTAGCTTTTCTATCGCTTCAATAGTTGTTTTTGCTTTTGTAATCAAACTATGATCTGCTTTAGGTAGATAACCCAAATTAAATACAACAAAATCTACATTTTCTTCTATGTATAAATCTACATTTTCATGTCCATCACATATCAATTTAAAATTTTTAATTCTTTCTGCATTCAAAAGCTTTTTTTCTGTATTTTTTATAGCCACTTCTTGTATATCAAAACCATATACAAAACCATCATTCCCTATCATTTTTAAAATGTATTCTATATCATTTCCATTACCTAAAGTTGCATCTACAGCAACATCTCCCGGAGATAACTTTTCCGCCGCAATCATTCTAAATATACTGTTAACATTGTTAAATTTTTCCATATTAAACCCCTAACAATTTTTTAAGTATTCCAGTTCACTTTTCGTAAGTTTTCTATATTTTCCAGATTCTATGCCTTTTATATTTATTTTTCCAAGAGCAACTCTTTTAAGATTCATTACTGGATGACCTATTGCTTCAAACATCTTTCTAACTTGCCTGTTATGTCCTTCATGAATTACAGCCATACAAACAGAATAATTTTTTTCCAGATTGGTTTTTAAAATTTTAATTTCCGCTTGAGCAGTTATATAGTTTTCTATTTTTAATCCTTCTTTAAAGTTTTTCATTTCATCTTTCGTTGGTACACCTTTTACTGAAGCTATATATGTTTTTTTAAACTCATGGCTTGGATGCGTCAATTTATATGTAAGATCTCCATCATTAGTCATCAATAATAAGCCACTTGTTTCATAATCCAACCTTCCAACCGGATATACACGTTCCTCAATATCAGAAATAAGATCCATAACACTAGGTCTATCAAATTGTTCCTTAACTGTCGTGATATATCCAGCAGGTTTGTTTAATAATATATATACCTTTTTTTCATCCTCTACACTTATTTTTTTACCATCAAATTCCACTAAATCTTTTCCCAGATTCACTTTATATGATAGTTCAGTCATAATATTTCCGTTTACCTTTACTCTTCCATTTTTTATATATTCTTCCGCTTTTCTTCTGGATGCAACTCCAGATCTTGCTATAAATTTATTTATTCTCATTTTTTTCTCCTAACAAAAAGCTATTTCTATATAGAAATAGCTTTTAAAATACAATTAAATTTTATTTTTAAGTAAAATAACTCTAATTTCCTGCCCCTTGTGCCTGTCCTTGACTATGCGTTTGTCCCTGATAGCTATTCCCAGAATTATGTGATGCTTGCCCATGATTAGAAGCTCCACCTACCTGACTATTATTTCCGCTCTGACCTTGCATAGCTTCATTCCCAGAGTAATTCGGTTTTTTATTTCCTTCATATTTATTGCCTGCTGTATTATTATGGTTTCCACTTCCCTCATATTTTTCATTACTTTCCTTATCACCTTCTTGCTTATAACCATAATCATACTTTCTTTGACTATACAATCCAGAATTATACATTGTTCCACTTCTATAATTATTTTTATTTTCTTCTGCTGATTTTTTAGCATTTTCTTTTCTAGTTATAGTAGCTCTATTTTGATTTTTTAAAGCTTTTTGTGCTTTTGAAAGCATATCTTCAGCTTGGCTTCTAACTTTTGCCGAACCCGAATTGTCATTTAATAAATCTTGTAATTCCTTTATTTCCTGTTCATAATCTTTTCTATCATGACATTTTTTTGCTTTTTTTAATTTCATGGCTTGGTAATACATACCTCTAGCTTCTGAATTTGATTCATCCTCATCCAAAACTTTCGATAAATTTGTCATAGCCTTATCATATTCGCCATTTTCAATGAATTTTCTAGCACCTGTCATAAGCTCACTTGATTCAGTAAGCCCACAACCTGAAAGTGTTATTGCACAGATTAAAACTATGACTGAAAAAATTTTCCTATTCATTTTAACCTCCTGTAAAGGTGTATATTCTAAAAGTAAAATACAAATCAATTATTTACCTTTTTATTATATCATATGAGCTTAAATCAAGCAAATAATTAAAAAATGCTATTTAATTTATCATTTTAATGCTATAATTTAACAACAATTTATTAATTATTAAATTATAGAATTAAAAATTTAAAAAGGGAGCTTGCTTTGCTCCCTTATCAAAAAACATAATAATTTATACCTTCTATTAAATTTATAAATACTTTTCTCTCAAATATTTGTCCATAGCTGCTGCAGCTGTTCTACCAGCTCCCATAGCAGATATAACTGTAGCCGCACCAGTTACAGTATCTCCACCTGCATATACTCCTTCTAAAGAAGTTAATCCATCTTCATCAGCAACTATACATCTTCTCTTATTGATGTCTAATCCTTTAGTAGTAGAAGCTATCAATGGATTCGGCTTTGTTCCTAGTGACATTATTACCATATCTACATTAAGTTCAAATTCAGAACCTTCTACTTCAACTGGTCTTCTTCTTCCAGAAGCATCTGGTTCACCTAATTCCATTCTTACGCAAGTCATTCCACATACATCTCCATTTTCATCAACATGAATTTCCTTTGGATTTGTAAGAAGGTCAAACTGTATTCCTTCTTCTTTAGCGTGGTGAACTTCTTCTACTCTTGCTGGAAGTTCCTCTTCACTTCTTCTGTAGACAATGTGAGATTCAGCGCCAAGACGTAAAGCAGTTCTTGCAGCGTCCATTGCAACATTTCCTCCACCTATTACTGCTACTCTCTTTCCTACTCTGATTGGAGTATCATAGTCATCTCTATATGCCTTCATAAGATTTACTCTTGTTAAAAATTCATTTGCAGATAAAACTCCATTAGCATTTTCTCCCGGTATTCCCATGAAAGATGGTAATCCTGCTCCAGAACCTATAAATACAGCCTTAAATCCTTCATCTTCGAACATTTCTTGTATAGTTATAGTTCTACCTACAACTACATTAGTTTCTATCTTAACTCCTAAATCCTTTATTGAATTCACTTCATAGTCAACAACTTCTGACTTTGGTAATCTGAATTCAGGTATTCCGTATGTTAAAACTCCGCCTGCCTTGTGGAATGCTTCAAAAATAGTTACATCATAACCTAATTTTGCAAGATCTCCTGCACAAGCAAGTCCTGATGGTCCAGAACCTATAATTGCAACTTTTATTCCGTTTTTTTCAATGTTTCCACTTAAATCGATTTTGTGCTTTCTTGACCAATCTGCTACAAATCTCTCAAGTTTACCAATCGCTACTGGCTCACCCTTTATACCTAGAACACACTGACCTTCACACTGAGATTCTTGTGGACATACACGTCCACAAACAGCTGGAAGTGAACTACTTTTTGCTATCACTTTCGCAGCTTCTTCAAAGTTACCATTCTTAACTTCATTAATAAATTCTGGTATATTTATACTTACAGGACATCCCTGAACACATCTAGGTTTTTTGCAATTAAGACATCTTTGTGCTTCTTTTATTGCCTCTTCTTCATTGTATCCATAACAAACTTCTTCAAAGTTTGTTGCTCTTACCTTAGGATCCTGTTCTCTTACTGGAACTTTAACTTTTGATGCCATTAGTGAGCACCTCCTATCTTACAGTCTGGACTAGAATGAGTCTTTCCATCCTGCTTTCTTAATGCTTTTCTACCTTCTTCAGTTTTGAACATTCTTTGTCTACTCATAGCTTCATCAAAGTCTACTTGCCATCCATCGAATTCAGGTCCGTCAACACATGCAAACTTAATTTCATCACCTATTCTTACACGACATGCACCACACATACCAGTACCATCAACCATTATAGTATTTAAACTTACTGTTGTTGGTATATTAAGCTTCTTAGTTGCCATACAAGCGAACTTCATCATTATCATTGGTCCAATAACAATTGCCTCATCATATTCCTTACCTTGATTCTGAACTAAATCATCTAATAACATTGTAACATTACCATGGAAACCATAAGTACCATCATCTGTGCACATGTAGACATTCTTTGCTACTGCTCTCATCTTATCTTCAAAGATTACTATATCCTTGCTTCTAGCACCTATAATAACGTCTACATCTACACCATGCTCATGTAGCCACTTAACCTGTGGATAAACTGGAGCTGCACCAACACCACCAGCTATGAAAATAATTTTTTTCTTCTTTAAATCTTCCACATTTTCGTGAATAAATTCACTTGGCTGTCCAAGTGGACCAACAAAATCTGATACGCTGTCTCCGGCTTCAAGCATACTTAATTTCTTACTTGAATCACCTACTACTTGGAATACTATACTTACTGTACCTTTTTCCAAATCATAATCAGCGATTGTTAGTGGAATTCTTTCGCCTTTTTCATCGATAATAACGATAATGAATTGTCCTGGATTTGCGGACTTAGCAACTCTAGGAGCTTCAATATCCATTAAGTAAACAACTTCATTCAGTTGTTTCTTTTCAACTATCTTATAGCTCATCACTATATCCCCCTTGTACCTTATTACAAAATAAAATAATATAATATAATCACACTACTTCAGCCCCTAAATTTTGATAGCACAATATTTAAATACAAATATTAATCGTTTGTTTTTAAAACGCCACTAAAATAATATGATTGATACTATTATACAC
>JAHHSS010000038.1 GCA_020025095.1 Peptostreptococcus sp. | reverse complement strand
AATTAACTTATATCATATTATTTTTCTTCTATTTTTAGTTTGTCTCCTAATCTATCTTTTAATATTTTTACAGCTTCATTATCCTCATCTTCTTTACTTATATCATTATTGTCGAAATTCATTTTATCAAGGTCTTTCTCAAGTATAAATCTAGGCTCAATATTTAATCCAAATACATTTCTCATAGAATTTTTTATATAGTTGTAATTTTCTTTTTCATTTAATCTATCTAATGAAAAAGCAAGCCCTTCGTGAATAATTACATATAATATTTCATTTTTATATCTTAAGCCTCTATTTTCTGATAAAAAAGCTCTTAAAGGCGTTTTTTTATCAGCTTTCATCTTATCCATTAATTTTCCCCAATCCCTGATAATGTCTTGAATATCTTCATCATCTATGTTATCAGGAATTTCTTTATTTTTTTCTTCTTTCGATGTTTCTGCTATATCCATATTTTTCACTGATTGAGGGCTTAAATTATTGTTGACAATTTTAGAATCTACTGTATTTGCGTTCATAATAATATTTGATTTAATGTTTATTTTTCCATCTTCTATAATTTTTTCTATATTCTCAATCCTTTTTACTATAGATTCCTCACTTGAATCAGTAGAAGGTGAAGAAAGCTTCATAACATAAATCTCTACTGTTATCCTTTGATTAGTAGAGTATTTAAGACTATTGGAAAGCTCAGAAAGTATTCCTAATATCCTTATTATTTCTTTCATTTCCACCTCTTTGGAAAGGATAAGTATCTTCTCTGTATATTCCTTTGTTAAATCTATAAATTCATCCGCTTTATTAAATATTTTTACCATCATAAGACTTCTAAAAAATAGACTTGTATCTTGGACAAGATTTTTTAAATCTTTACCCCACATATAATAATCATCTATTAATTTCATAGACTTTTGTATGTCCGAGTCTATTATTGACTTTGCAAATTCAAATAACTGTGATGGTTCTGCCGCTCCTAATAAATCTAAAACATTTTCTGCAGTTAATTTTTCTGAACTAAATGCAAGGCACTTATCTAAAATACTTAAGGCATCTCTAACTGATCCTTGTCCATTTCTAGCTACTATTCTTAGTGCATCTTCTTCTATTTCAACGTCTTCCTTACTACAGATATCTCTCATTCTATCCATAATAGTTTCTATTGCTACTCTTTTAAAATCAAATCTCTGACATCTAGATAGAATTGTAGCAGGTATTTTATTAGGCTCAGTCGTTGCAAGTATAAATATAACATATGAAGGTGGTTCTTCTAAAGTTTTTAAAAGAGCATTAAATGCTCCCTGCGATAGCATATGAACCTCATCTATTATATAAACTTTATATCTAGAACTATTCGGGGTATACTTTACAGTTTCTCTTAATTCTCTTATATCGTCAACACTATTGTTGGAAGCTGCATCTATTTCTATTACATCAAGATTAGACCCATCAAGTATTCCAACGCACATTTCACATTCATTACATGGTACTTCTTTGTCTTTTGATATACAGTTTACGGCTCTGGATAGTATTTTAGCTGTAGTAGTTTTTCCAGTTCCTCTCGTTCCACAAAAAAGATATGCGTGACTTAAATTATCATTTTTTATCTGATTTTTCAAGGTTCTGATTATATGCTCCTGACCTATTACATCGTCAAATACGAGAGGTCTGTACTCTCTATACAAAGCTTTGTGCATTATATACCTCCAAAAAAAATAATCCCGTTAACCGGGATTGTTAATTTATATGTTTAAGCTGTACACCATCTATCGACAAATGCCCCCAACCGTTGCCTATGTAGTTGGCTCCCCACAGGCTTCCCTAAGGCACATAAAAGTTATCACTTACCGCTGCTTTCTTCCGAACCTGACGGACTTCATGAGCTTCCATTGCTTAGGACCCATGTATCAACACTACTTGCATAGGACTGCATCAAAAACAAATTGCCTCCAGATGGAATTCAACCCCACTAAAGCGGATTGTGGGTTACAGAGCACCGCTAACTCTCCATCTAGTACAGCAAAATTATAACCTAATTTATTGTAAAACATATATAATTTCAATCTAAGTTAATAAAATTGAAACTATGTAAATGTTCTTTTAATTAATCATACACATAATGATACCATATACTCGAATTTTATTCAACAAAATTATAATTTTATTATCTCTATTTTTAATAAATTAGTTCTATTCTATCTAACTTTTCAATTGAACTCAGCTACTTAAAAAGGGCTACAAATCAGTATCTATATATAAATATCGACATGCTATTCTGGTTCAGAGAGATGGCTTGTATATTGGCTTTTGTATTTTTCTATGTTTTATAAAAGTGTCGATATTGCTTGATTTATAGATTTAAGAATCAGTGCTTTTACACGATATTCGACAGTTAAATTGTATTATTTTATTGCACTTATATTATAAATTTCTTAAGTTTATTTTTATTATTAATTGAAACATATTTCATGCTGATAGTTTCTGAATTTTCTATAATTTTCCTTGAAAAACACTAAATGCAATTGAATTTTATTTAATAAAATGATAAAATGAAAACAAAATATCACACTAATTATATTATAAAAAGAAATTATAATTATGAAAAAGGCACTAGCTTTAATTTTATCAGTAACATTTTTAGCATCTAGATATATTCAATCTTATGCTAAAGAAACTACTATTGAGTTTAATAAAGACATTATTAATAGTAAATAATATGATAATATTGAAATCCCGAAATCACCATAATCAAATCAGTCAACCAAGAAGTATAAATAAAGGTAGGTAGAGAAAATGAAAAAATCAATTGGTTATATAATTAGCATCTTAATATCGCTTATACTAGTTATTAACCCAGAAATAATTTATATTATGAGCAATGGTCTAAATTTCGATACTATAAATTATAGAGTGATATTTTTAATTTTTGCATTATTTCTATTTTCAAAAGCAGTAGAAATTTTTTTTGAATAATAATGCTTATTTGTCAAATGGTGTTGATGAAAAAATCTTATAATTTTATGCAACATCATCCAAGCATATATTATCATGAATGCTTGGATGATGTTGCATTTTTCTTTGTAAATAGCTATCTCAATAAATCCTATATATGGGCTATACATATTTGTACTAATATGTTTAAAGTTACTTCTAGCTTTTTTGAGAAGTTTAAAAAATCTTCTTTAAGATATCTCTTTCTTCTATCCGTAAAAATATCTACTCTTTCTTCAGTAGCTAGGTCACAAAGAATTACACTCTGAATCAACAGATTTAATAGATTTAAACTCATCTATTGCTAAGACTTTAGCTTATCAGTTTTTATTCACTTTTACTTCATTATATCTCAAATGTACTACTTGACATAAAACGTCTTGAAGTAATACATTTATATGCTATCTTCTCTGAAATCTCTATATTTATATGACAAACAAATAACCACCTTCATAAATAGCAATAAAAGTACTTATTTGGCATTTTTTAAATTTTATGGTTAAAAATATACAATTTTGAATCTAAGCAAGATATTATGTAGATTTCATCATAAAGATTACTGCTTCCGGATAAATTATTTATCTCCATAACTCCATAAAAACTTCCTTTTTTATAGAAATTTTTTTTAATCAGGTTTAATAATTCTTTATTACTACAGTTTTCCTCTAATAGTTTAATAGCCTCATTAAGATCAACTTTTTTATATTTTACTATTTTATTTTCAATCTTTTCTTTTTTATCCTGACCGTATATTTTCATGAAATACTCTGTAATTCTTTTATTAGATTCTATAGTGAGGTATATGTATCCATCAGATGGAAAAGCAATATCATTATACAATTCTTCTGATTTTTTGAAATCAATATCTAAATTTACGGATTTTAAAATTTTTTTTGCTTCTTCAAATGAGAGCTGTTTACTCTTAAATTGTTCTCTATGATTCTCTAATATTTGCGGAGAAGTATGTCTTAAAAAAATAATGCCTCCTACAATTATGAACACTAATAACAAAATAAATAATAATCTCTTTTTCATAGTAAACTCACCACCTTATAAATCTCAAACTTTCACCACAAAAGATTGTTATTTCAAGTATATTATGCCATGAATTTATTGGAAAATAAATAATTTATAGAATAAGATAAATAAGAAGCAATAGATAGGTTAAATAAAATTTTCGCGTATAAAAATAGGATTTTGCGTTATCTTTTTTGTATGTTTTTTTATAGCTATACACAGTTTGGTTATTATTGTCAATAAAAATAAAACACTAGGTTGTGCAACCTAGTGTTTTCACTGTTTCAATAAAATATCTAATTAAGATAACGGAGAGAGAGGGATTTGAACCCTCGGTACAGTTTCCCGCACACTCGCTTTCCAGGCGAGCCCCTTAAGCCACTCGGACACCTCTCCATTTTGATGGCTTATATTTTTACCATACCTATGTATAATAACATAAAATAGGTATTTTCGTAAACTATATATATGTATTTTTTGAATTTTAATACCTTATATAAAGTTTGAACTATAACTATAAGATATTGAGTACTTTTTTATCCTACTTACCACTCAATCTATAGCTGTTTATATACTCTGTGATTTTAATTTTTTTTCTTCTCTTCTTTCTTTAAAAAACTCACTTAAAATCTTTGAACATTCTTCTTCTCTTATTTCATAGATTGCTTCTACCTTATTGTCTTGCAAAAATTCATGTTGAAAATCGTTGTGCTTATCCACTATTTCATTTTTTGTATGTCTAGCTCCAATATAAACTTTCTTTATTCTGGAGTTTACTATTGCTCCCGTACACATAAAGCACGGTTCCATTGTAACATATATTTCACAGTCAAAAAGTCTCCACCTATCTAAATTCTTTGCCGCATCTTTTATAGCTACTATTTCAGCATGATTAGTTGAATCATTTGTTATTTCAACTCTATTGAATCCTCTTCCAACTATCCTATCATTGTATACTACAACTGCTCCAATGGGAGTTTCTTTTAATGCATATGCCTTTTTTGCCTCAGCAATTGCTTCTTTCATAAAAAAATCTTCTCTATTCACAATATCACTCTTTCATCTCTTATTATACAAAACTATACACCAAATACATTCCAGATATAAAACATAATTTATACATCATTATTCATAAAATTAGTTACCTAAGTTTATATTAATATATATTATATTTTAATCTATATATTATATAGGTTATCAAATATTAGATTTTTTTGCAATACATCGTTTTTTTTATATTATTATTGTATATATTATTTTTTTTAGTAATATTTTTATATTTTTTTCTTTGTTTTTTTAAGAATGCTATTGCCATTATAAAACTAGACTTAATAATATGCTATTATTTATAGTTTCATAATGCCTGACATTATACATACACCATGTGCTCCATTATCTATTGCCATTTGAGCATTTTTTTTATTTATACCACCTATTGCATACACTGGTATGCATACCGATTTACAAACATCCCTTAAAAGATTACATCCCCTGCTCTTAATTCCCTTTTTACATTCTGTTTCAAATATATGACCGAATATTATATATGTAGCTCCCATTTTTTCAGCATATATAGCCTCGTCAACACTATGAACTGAAACTCCTATTTCTCTGTAATTTCTAAAGAAATTATCTCTATTATTACAATCTTTGCTTATTTTTTCAAATATATTCATAGGAAGATGTATTAATCCATCTTCCTTAAAAGCTTTAGATTTCCAATGTGAATGAGAAAAAAGTGGTATATTATATTCTAAGGCAAGTTTTTTAATTGAAAGATACAATTTTTCATATTCTTTTTCAGAAATATCTTTTTCCCTTAAAACTAATGATTCTATTTGAAAATTTTCAAGATAGGATACTATATCTACCTTTCTTTTTATATTATTTTCTAGTTCATCTAATTCTTTATTTTTTACACATTTTGAATTATAGATTTCAAAAACTTTTTCAAGAGTTTCATCTAGACTCTTTCTACATAGTTTCCTATTTGTTATTATCTTTAGTCTGATCATTTCCCATCCTCACTTCAGTAAAGTTATAATAATCTAGTAAGAATTTTTTTGAAATATGTTTTATTCATTTATAGTGATATTAATATAATCACTCATTACAGGCTGAAGCCCTGCTTTTTTTATTGCATCAAATACTTCACCTACACTTCTTGAATCTGCTATTTCAAACTGTTCATCGCCTTTTTCTTCTTTTACATCTTCTGAGTGACTTCCAATACCCGTACTTACTCCTGCTGAAATTTTTGTTGCAGCTATTTTTATGATATTATCTCTAAATCCAGCTCTTTCTCTTGTTGAAACTGTAATATTTGCGAATGGAAGAAAAATTCTATATGCACATATTATTTGTAGAAGTTGAGTTTCATGAACGTCTTTAGGATTTATTTTATCATTATTTATTATTGGTCTTAGTCTTGGACAAGATATTGATATCTCTGCATGAGGATATTTTTGTTGAATAAGATAGGCATGATATCCAGTCGCAAAGGCATCTTTTCTAAAATCATCAAGCCCTAAAAGTGCGGCAAAACCTACACCTCGCATACCACCCATAAGAGCTCTTTCTTGAGTGTTAAGTCTATATGGAAATATTCTTTTATGCCCTGCTAAATGTAAGCTTTCGTATTTATCTGAATTATATGTTTCTTGAAATACTGTAACATAGTCTACGCCACAGGAATTTAGATATTTATATTCATTGGAATTAGCTGGGTATATTTCCACTCCAATAACTTTAAAATATTTTCTTGCAAGCCTACAAACTTCACCAATATATTTAATATCTGAATATTTTCTACTTTCTCCAGTAAGTATTAATATTTCTTGTAATCCTGTTTGAGCTATTGACTGCATTTCTTTTTCTGCCTGCTCAAAATTAAGTTTTAATCTTTTTATCTTGTTATGAGAGTTAAAGCCACAGTATACACAATAATTTTCACAATAATTTGATATATATAAAGGAGTAAACATATAGACTGTATTTCCAAAATGCTTCCTAGTTTCACTTTGGGCTCTTTGTGCAATTTCTTCTAAGAAACTTTCTGCAGCTGGAGATAGAAGCGCCTGAAAATCCTTTATAGAAATTTTTTCTTTAGCTAGAGCTTCCTTAACATCTCTAGCAGTAAATAGAGAGTAATCATAATTATTCATTTCATCTATTACTTTATGTCTTATTGTTTCATCTATTATCTCCATATCTTTCATATATTCCATGTGGTCTATTTTTATCATTTTTCCCCCTCCTAATCTTCTAAAAATCCTATTAAAGGTGAAGACGATACTGCTCCTTTAGATATTACTCTTCCTATTTTTGCTAAATAAGCTTTTCTTCCTGCTTCTACTGCATTTTTAAATGCTTCAGCCATAAGAGGAATATCGTCCGCTGTTGCTATTGCCGTATTTACCATTACAGCTGCTGCTCCCATCTCCATAGCTTCACAAGCTTGTGATGGTCTACCAATTCCTGCATCTACTATTATTGGAAGATCTATTTCATCTATTAATATTTGTATAAAATCCTTAGCTAGAAGTCCTTTATTCGATCCTATTGGAGAAGCTAGAGGCATAATACATGCTGCACCAGCTTTTTTTAAATCTCTTGCTACATTTAAATCAGGATACATATATGGCATTACTATAAATCCTTCTTTGGCAAGTATTTCTGTGGCTTTTATAGTTTCTTGATTGTCTGGTAAAAGATATTTAGAATCTCTTATTACTTCTAATTTTATAAAATCACCACATCCACACTCCCTAGAAAGCCTTGCTATTCTTATAGCTTCTTTTGCATTTCTTGCACCAGAAGTATTAGGAATTAATGTTATTCCTTCTGGAATATAATCTAGTATATTTTCTATATCTCCAGAAACAGCTCTTCTAAGAGCAAGAGTTATCATTTCTGCACCAGCATCCTTTATTGCACTTTCTATTAGTTCAAGAGAATATTTGCCTGACCCCAATATAAAGCGTGAATTAAATTCTCTTCCACCTATTATTAGCTTGTCTTTATTCATAGTAATTACCTCCATATTTTTATATTAATATAAATTTTATTTATCATAGCAAAGTTTTCCTTATATTATTTAAGCTTTTATAATTAAAAGCTAATTAATCTTCTTTTTCTAATATTATTCTTAAAACTATATTCGCTTGATGGCCTGCACAAATCATTACTCTTGGAGCCATTATTCCGCTGTAGTTTTCAAAATCTGTATATCCATCACCAGATATGTAGAAATTATTATTTATCTTTTTTGTTTTTATATTATTAGAGTTTTCTAAGCCAGCCATTCCTGATGCTGATATAATATATTTAGTCGTATGATTTTCTAGAATTTCATTAACTATCATAGCTTTAGTTTTTGCATCATCAACGGCTTCTACTATTATATTTTCATCTTTTATTATTCTTCCAATATTATTATCTGTTATTTTCGTATTTTCAATATCTACTTTAACAAAAGGGTTTATCTTCTTTATTTTATTTTTAAGTGCTTCCACTTTTATTTTTCCTACGTCCTCTAAAAAATATGACTGTCTATTTAAATTAGATATTTCTACTAAATCAAAATCTACTATATGCAAGTATCCTACTGAGCTCCTTGCAAGCATCTCTGCTATATTAGATCCAAGCCCTCCAGCACCTAATATACATACTTTTGCTTTTTGAAGTTTTTCTAAAGAGTTTTCGATATTTCTTTTAGATATTTCTTCTAAAAAATTTTTGCCTACTTTTTCCTTATACTTATAAATATTGTTCTTGCTTTTTTCAAGTACTATTTCTTTTTTATCATCTATAAAAAAAGACTTATTATTCATTTTTAGCCACCTCCAACAAAACATACTATTTCAACTTTATCTCCATTTGTAAGATTGACTTCTTCGTAATAACCCCTTTTTATTATCTTTCCATTTACTTCAACAGCAATTCTTTCAACTTTAAAACCCTTGGTTTTTATTAAGTCCATTAAATTTATATTTTCTTCTTCTATGACTTTACCATTTACTTTTATCATATCTTTTCTCCTTTCTTTATAAAAATTTTAAATATGCTTTCTTTATGTTTTAATGAAAATTTCAAAAAAAAAAACGCACGAAGGAAAGCTACACCCGCGGTGGTGTACCCCTTCGTGCGAACATAATCAACACTCTATCTGAAATTATACTATATGAAAAAATATAAATCAATAGTTTTTCTAATTTTATATTTTTTCTGATATTTTTAAAATTACTAATCAAAAATCCTGCCCAAGTAATTATACTTACTTGGCAGGATTATATACTTTATTGTTTTTTAATATAAATTTAAATTACTTTATTAGATCACACTTCATATAAGGTCTTAGTATTTCAGGAACTACTACTGAACCATCAGCCTGCTGGTAATTTTCTAATATAGCTGCTAAGGTTCTACCTACTGCTAAACCAGAACCATTTAATGTATGAACAAATTCAGTCTTAGAATCTCTGTCTCTCTTAAATCTTATGTTTGCACGTCTTGCTTGGAAATCTTCAAAGTTTGAGCAAGAAGAAATCTCAACATATCTATTGTAACTTGGCATCCATACTTCTATATCGTATTTCTTTGCAGCTGTAAATCCTAAGTCACCAGTACATATCTTTACTACTCTGTATGGTATTCCTAATAATTGAAGCATCTTTTCAGCATCATTTGTAAGCTTTTCAAGTTCGTCATATGACTCTTCTGGTTTAACAAATTTAACTAACTCTACTTTATTAAATTGATGCTGTCTTACAAGACCTCTAGTATCTCTACCTGCAGACCCTGCTTCAGATCTAAAGCATGGAGTATATGCACAATGTTTAATTGGAAGCTTATCCCCTTCTAATATTTCTCCTGCATATATATTAGTGACAGGAACTTCTGCTGTTGGAACTAAATAATAGTTCAAACCTTCTAGTTTAAACATATCTTCCTCAAACTTTGGAAGCTGTCCTGTACCCAAGAAACTATTTTCATTTGCCATAAATGGAGGTAAAACTTCTGTATATCCATGATTTTCAGTATGGTAGTCAAGGAAGAATGATATTATTGATCTTTCTAACTTTGATCCTAATCCCTTATATAAGGTAAATCTTGAACCTGTTATCTTTCCTGCTCTTTCAAAATCAAGAATATCTAAATCAGTACCTATATCCCAGTGAGCCTTGTGTTCAAAATCAAACTTAGTAGGTTCTCCCCATCTTCTTATTTCTATATTATCTTCATCTGTTTCTCCTTGTGGAACATCTGGATTTGGAACATTTGGTATTCTAAGAAGTCTATATCTTAATTTTTCTTCAACTTCTCTTAACTGACCATCTAACCCTTTTATCTCGTCAGATAGTTCTTTTAATTCAGCCTTTATAGTGTCTATATTTTCTCCATTTTTTATCATAACTGGTATTTTCTTAGACTCTACATTTGACTTATTCTTCAATACTTCAACTTTTTTTAGAATCTCTTTTCTCTTGTCATCTAATTCCACTACTTCATCTAAGTCTTTAGGGTCAAATTCGCCTTCTCCTCTTCTGCCCATTAAAACTTTAATTTCATCAAGATTTTCTCTTATTCTTTTTACATCTAACATAATTATATTCTCCTTCTAAAATATTTAGATAATTCCTATTAACTTCTAAACAATTAACATGAAATATATTGCAAAATTTTTGGGTATAAAAAAAAGACTGCCACCCCTCATACAAGGGACGAAAGTCATATTCCGCGTTGCCACCCTAGTTGACCATCCATAATAGCCCACCTCTTACCTTTATCGCAGGCATACGTCCAATACTATTTCAAATTGGAAGCTCTTGAGTAGATTCATAAGACATTGCAGAGGATTTTCAGCTACCATCCACTCTCTGTTTGCAATAATCATATTACTAGGCTCCTTCATCGCTTAGATAATTCATTTATGAATACATTATAGCCCAATAAAAATTATTTATCAAGTTTTTTATAAAAAATAATATCTTTAGCTTTTATTTTTTCTGTTTACATTAAATAAAGCACATATCGAATTTTATTTTTGTATTTATTTCGAATGTGCTTTATTTTTTTATTTTAAATTTTATTTTTTATTTATCTTACTTATTTCCATTCAATATATGAATTCTGGAAAGTTCTATTCCGTTAACATCAAATTCATGTTTAAAGGATTCCATAAGTTTATAGTAAATATCCCAATAATCACTTGTTTTTACCCATGGCTTTGCAACAAATCTTATCATATTATTGTCCATTGACTCTACACCTATCAATGGCTTTGGAGAGCTTAAAATTTTAGGCTCTAAATCAAATAATTTATTAGCAATTTCATAAAGTTTTTTAACATCTGTATCATATTCTACATTGAACACATAGTCAATTCTTCTTTTTTCTTGAGCTGTAAAATTAATTACAGGATTTGTTGTTACTTGAGTATTGGGAACTATTATTAACTTATTGTCATTTGTTTTTAATGTAGTTGAAAACATCTGTATCTCAAAAACTGTTCCCTCTATTGATTCACACATAATATAGTCGCCTATATCAAATGGCCGAAAGAAAAGTATTATCATACATGACCCTAAGTTTGCTAAAACTTCTTTAAAAGCTAAACCAATACTGAATCCTGCTGCTCCTAGTACAGCTGCAAATGATGTTGTATTTACACCTAGACCACTTAATGCCTGCATACAAGCTGCCAATATTATCGCAACTTGAGCAAGATTTATTAGGAAACTTACAATACCAACACTAGATTTATATTTCTTTAAAAATCTAGTAAGCATCCTTTTTACTATTTTAGCTATTATCACACCTATAACTACCGTTATTATAGCTATTATTAAAGATGGCAACTTGCCCATAAATGCATCCATATAACGTGTAAATATAGTTGTCTGTTTCTGTATTGACTCCTCCATTTTTTCTCCTCTTAATTATATTTTTGCATTAAAATACTTACCCAATAGGCTATACTTATAAAATTCAAGCCTCTTCTTCTATAAAAGTATTCTTGTAATTATACCATATATTTTTATATTTTTTCAATCCACTAAAAATAGCAAGCAATAAACTTTTAAAAACTATTATGTTTATTATTTTACTAATATATGAATACAAAAGTTTTTCTTTCTTCTCCACCATAATAAAATAGTATCTTTCTCTTTTAAATCTTATAAAAGTACGAAGATAAAATTATTTGAGATAAAATAACTAGAATATAAATCCTTCTATGCTAGTTATTCACTTAAATTAAATTATGCTATATAGCAATTTTATCCAATAGCACTATTTAACAAAGAGCAATTTTTTATTGCAAGCAACACTAAATCTTATGGTTCCTAAAAGGGATGCTGCAATTGCAACATCCCCTTTTTTATGCTTCCATACCTTTTAAATATTCTTTTTTAAGTCGTTCAATAATCTTTTTTTCTAATCTGGATACAGTCATTTGAGAAATTCCTAATTCATTCGCTATCACTGACTGCGTTTTATTATCGAAAAATCTACCTTTGACTATACTTACTTCCAGATCATTTAAATTCTCCATAAATCTGGACATAAAATCTTTCAGTTCTATGTCAACAAAATTCTTCTCTTCTATTCCGACTCTATCTCCTAAAGTCATATCTTTATCTTCTGAATCATCATTACTTGGAGTGTCTAAAGAAATAGGCTGATATCCGTAAGAAGCTTCCATTGCCTCTAGCACCTCTTCTTCTGTTACCCCTAGATGATTTGCTATTTCTGAAGGTGTAGGACTTTTTTTATGCTCTTGCTCTAAATGCATTTTTGCATTACTTATTTTTTTACTTAGTTCCTGTATCCTTCTAGGGACTCTCATCGTCCAAACTTTATCTCTAAAATACTTTTTTATTTCCCCTACTATTGTTGGCGTTGCAAAGCTTGAAAACTCAAATCCCCTAGATATATCATATCTATCTATAGCATAGATAAGAGCCAGTGATGCAACCTGATAAATATCTTCATAGTCTACACCTTTATTCATATATTTTCTAGAAAGTATCTTGGCTAAATAAAGATGCTTTTCAATTAGTATATTTCTCAGAGCAACATTACTTTTATCCTCAGAAAAAATCTTGAAGAGATCTTTTACATCCATATCCTCATAATTTTTTCCTGTGGCTACTTGATCCATTATTCTTCAACTCCAACCATCTTTGTCATTTTAATTATTGTACCCTTTTCGTTGTATGTACAAATATCAACTTCATCCATCAAAGTCTTTATTATAAAAAGACCTAAACCACTTGTCTTAGGATTATTAGGGTCCGGTTCCTCTACTGCCTCAATGTCATATCCTATGCCTTTATCTTTAACTTCTACTGTTAGTCTATCTTTATACATATAAAAATTCACTTCGAAGTTCATTTCTTTACTATGCTTTATTGCATTTGTACAGGCTTCGGATATTGATACCTTTAGATCTTCTATATCATCTAATGTAAATCCCATCTTACTTGCAATACCTGAAGTTGTCAGTCTTACTACTGATACAAAATTAGGATTACTTGA
>JAHHSS010000037.1 GCA_020025095.1 Peptostreptococcus sp. | reverse complement strand
CTTTCGATATAGATGCAAATGGTATAGTTAATGTTACAGCTAAGGATTTAGGAACTGGTAAGGAACAGAAGATAACAATAACTTCTAACACTAATATGTCAGAAGAAGAAATAGAAAAGAAAGTAAAAGAAGCTGAAGCAAATGCAGAAGCAGATAAGAAGAAGAAGGAAAGAATAGAAGCTGTTAACCATGCAGAATCAGTTGCATATCAGACTGAACAGACATTAGAAGAATTAGGTGATAAGTTACCTGAAAATGAAAAAACTGATATAGAAGCTGCAATTGCAAAAGTTAGAGAAGTTAAAGATAAGGAAGATTCTTCAGCTGATGAAATAAAGGCTGCAGTAGATGAATTAATGAATAAATTCCAGAAGATATCTCAGGAAATGTATGCACAGGCTCAAGCAGCACAGCAGCAGGCAGGTACAAGTGGAGCTCAGTCAACTAATGAAGGTCCAAAGGATGATAATGTTGTAGATGCCGACTTTACAGAAGTAGACGATAAGTAATAAGTAAAATAGTATAGACATTCAAATAGCTTTAGAATATAATTTAAAGAGTGTTGATACAAAACAATAGCTTGTGGTATTGACCACAAGCTATTGTTAATTAATAAAAAGGCAGGTGTTAATTTTGGGTGCAAATAAAGATTATTATGGTATCTTAGGTGTATCAAAGACTGCTGATGATAAAGAAATTAAAAAAGCTTACAGAAAGTTGGCTATGAAGTATCACCCAGATAAAAATCCAGGTGATAAAGAAGCTGAAGAAAAGTTTAAAGAAATCAACGAAGCTTATGAGGTTCTTTCTGATAAAGAGAAAAGAAATATCTATGATCAATATGGCTCAGATGCTGTAAATGGTCAAGGTGGTTTCGGTGGAGCTGGAGGCTTCGGTGGAGCAGGTGGCTTTGAAGATATCTTTGGCGACATATTCGGCGATATATTTGGTGGCGGAGCCGGTGGCTTCGGTGGGTTTGGTGGATTTGGTTCTTCTTCTAGAAGAGGGCCTAGACCTGGTGCCGATATAAAGCAATCTGTAACAATTGATTTCAAAGATGCAGCATTTGGTAAGAAAATAAATATAAAAGTAAACAGAAGTGAAGAATGTGAAAATTGTCATGGAACTGGATGCAAGCCAGGAACAAATAAAAAAACTTGCTCACAGTGTGGTGGCTCAGGAGTAATAAGAGAAGTAAAACAAACTCCATTTGGGAATATGGCATCTCAAAGAGCATGTCCTAACTGCAATGGAACAGGAGAAGAAATAGAAAGTCCATGTGGCAAATGTGGAGGAAGTGGTTCAGTAAGAAAAACTAAAACTGTTGAGGTAAATATACCTGCGGGAATAGATGATGGGCAGGTAATAAGACTTGCTGGGCAAGGTGAATTTGGAGATTTAGGTGCTCCGAGAGGTGATTTATATATCGTAGTTAATGTAAGACCAGATAAAGTTTTCAAGAGAGATGGATATGACATATATGTGGATATGCCTATAACATTTGTTCAGGCGGCTCTTGGAGATGATATTCAGGTTCCAACGATAGATGGTGATGTTAAGTACTCAATTCCAGAGGGAACTCAAACTGGAACAGTATTTAGGCTTAGAGGAAAGGGAGTTCAAAGGATGAACTCAAGCTCAAGAGGAGACCAATACGTTAAGGTAAATATAGAAGTTCCGAAAAAACTTTCTGAAAAACAAAAAGAATTGTTAAGAGAGTTTGCGGGACAGAGTGGACATAAAGTAAAGGAAAATAAGAAGTCTTTTGGACAGAAGGTGGAAGATTTTTTCAGCAAATAAGGAATTTTATAAAGAAGCATATAAAGAAAGATAATAAAGATGGTGTTTAAAAAAGTAAATATTATTTTAAACTAAAACAGGAAAATGAATAGTAAAATATTACGTAAATATATGTTCTAAATTAAAAATTCCTTAGCTTATTAGTGCGATTTCAATGAGAAATATTGAAGTCGCATTTTTTTGATAAAAATGATATAATAGTAAGGATGTATAAAAATAAAGAGAGATTTATGTTATTTAATTTAATTAAATGGTGTAAAATATATACAATTGAAAGAGGAGGATATTATGAGCGATTTATGGACGGAAGTAACAATTGAAACTACTACGGAAGCTATAGAAGCAGTAACAAATATTTTGTTTGAAAATGGAGCACAGGGGGCTATGATAGAAGATCCTAAAGATTTAAATCCAGATAAAATAAATGACTATGATTGGGACTATATAGATGAAAATATGCTAAGAAAATCACAGGATGAGCTGGTAAAGATAAAAACCTATATTTCTGATGAGAAAAATGTGGAAGATTTTATAAAAGTTGTAAATGAAAAAGTTCAAAATCTTACAGAGTTTGGATTGAATATTGGCAATGGAAAAGTTTATACAGATTCTGTGAGAGAAGATGACTGGGCAAATAACTGGAAACAGTATTATAAGCCTACTAAGATTGGAAACAATATAGTTATTAAACCAGAATGGGAAGAATATAACTCCGAAAAAGATGATATTGTAATAGAAATGAATCCTGGAATGGCATTTGGAACTGGTAATCATGAGACTACAAGTATGTGTGTTGCAAATCTAGAAAAATATGTAAAAAAAGATTCTACTGTGTTTGATATAGGATGCGGAAGTGGTATTCTTGGAATAGTTGCGTCGAAACTAGGTGCCAAAAATGTTCTTGGAATAGATATAGATGAAGTTGCGGTAAAAGTGGCAAATGAAAATATAGTTAAAAATGGTGTCGAAAATATTATGAAAGCAGTAAAAGGGAATCTTGCTGACGATATTGATAGAAGTATAAAACCAGATATAGTTGTAGCCAACATAATGGCAGATATAGTAATACTACTTTCTAAGGATGTACGCGATTTTCTTCCTGAAAATGGCTTATTTATATCTTCTGGTATAATTCTAGCTAAAATAGATGAGGTATCTAAGGCTCTTGAAGAAAATGGATTTGAAATAATAGAAATTCAGAAAAAAGGTGAATGGGCTTGTATATTAGCCAGATAGGAAGGGGAAAATGGATAGATTTTTTGTTGATGCTAATAACATTGATTTAGATAATCAAAAATTGTGTATATATGGTGATGATGTTAAGCATATAACTAAGGTACTTAGATACAATAAGGGTGATAAAATAGAAATTTGCGATGGTAATAACAACGAATATATTTGTGAAATATACAGTTGCAATAAGGATTTTGTAGAGTTAGATATACTTGAAAAAATTGATATAAACAGAGAAAGTAAAATAAAGGTTAGACTTTATCAAGGTCTTCCTAAAAATACAAAAATGGAAATTATTCTGCAAAAATTAACTGAATGCGGAGTGTCGGAAATTATACTCGTAAATACTGAAAGAACAGTTGTGAATTTAGATGATAAAAAGGCTGATAAAAAATTTGAAAGATGGGAAAGAATCTTGTATGAGGCAGCTAAACAATCTAAAAGAGGTGTCGTACCGAAACTTAGTGGCATAATGACATTTAAAGAAGCTATTGAAGATATGAAGTCAAACGATATAAATATGTCGCCTTATGAGGAAGAAAAGTCTCTTGGGATAAAAGAGTTTTTAGCTTCAAATGATGTGAAAAACATAGTAGATAAAAAAGCTGAAGTAAAAGTTGGCATTTTTATAGGTCCAGAGGGTGGATTTACTGAAAAGGAAAACTCGGTGATTAAAAGTAATGACATATCTTCTGTAACAATGGGACCTAGAATATTTAGAACGGAAACTGCATCTATAGCAGCGACCGTAATAACGATGTATGAATTGGGCGATATAGGGAATAGCTTTTAAATATATTTAAAGATAATCTGTGTTTGAAAAGTAATTTCTACACTAGCTAATAGAATTAGCTAGTAAAAATTTCATTTTTAAAATAAATAAATTTATCTTGATAATTTGATGGACGAAATAAAAAATTAAGATTAGGAGGAATTTAATTTGAAGAAAGTGGCATTTTATACATTAGGATGCAAAGTGAATCAGTATGAAACAGAAGCAATGCTAGAAATGTTTGAAAAAAAAGGATACGAAGGTGTAGATAGTGAAGAATATGCTGATGTTTATGTAATAAATACATGTACTGTTACTCATATGTCAGATAGAAAATCTAGACAATATATTAGGCGTGTTAAGAAAAAGAATCCAAAAGCAATAATAGCTGTTGTTGGATGTTATTCACAAGTTTCCCCAGAAGAAATTTTGGAAATAGAAGAAGTAAACCTTGTTATGGGAACAAATGATAGAAGGACTATTGTAGAAAAAATAGAGTCATTAAATTGCAATAGTAAAATAAGTACAGTTGATGATATTATGAAAGTTAAAGAGTTTGAAGAAATTGAGATATCACAGACAAATGGAAAGACAAGAGCTTTCATTAAGGTACAAGACGGTTGTGATAGATTTTGTACATATTGCATAATTCCTTATGCAAGAGGGAGAATACGTTCTAGAGATTTGATGAGTATTATAGAAGAAGTTTCCAATTTAGCTAGCAAGGGGTATAAAGAAGTAGTTCTTACAGGTATACATGTAGCGTCATATGGAAAGGACTTAAAAGATGGATCTAGCCTTTTAACAATAATAAAGGCAGTAGCACAAATAGATGGAATAGAGAGAATTAGACTAAGTTCTGTTGAGCCAGTTTTGTTTACAGAGGAATTTGTGGAGGAAATAAAGAAGATAAAAAAATTAGTCCCTCACTATCATCTATCTCTTCAAAGTGGGTGTGATGAAACACTTAAAAGAATGAATAGAAGATATACTGCACAGGAATATAGAAACATCGTGGATATATTGAGAAAAAATATACCAAATGTAGCAATTACAACAGATGTAATAGTTGGATTTCCAGGAGAGACAAATGATGAATTTTCTGAAACGCTTGAGTTTTTAAAAGACATAAAACTAATGCATACGCATGTATTCAAATATTCACCAAGAAAAGGAACACCAGCAGCAGTTATGGAAAATCAGGTTGATCCTCAAATGAAAAATTTAAGAAGCTCCACTTTATTGGCGCTTTCTACAAAAAACTTTAAAGACTTTGCGAAAAAATATATTGGAAATACAATGAGAGTTTTATTTGAAGAAAAGAATGAAGAAGGTTACTATGAAGGCTTAACGGATAATTATATGAGAGTTAAGGTAAAATCAGATACGGATTTAAGAGATAAGTTTATAGATGTAGTGATTAAAGAAGCGAAAGATGATTTTTGCATAGGAAAGATACTAAATTAAGCTGAAGTAAATTTAAGTAATCATATTTTGTATAAATATAATGATAGAAATTTTAACTATAAAATATACATAGGTAAATTTTAATTATCTTAAATATTAATAAAAAATTTAAATAATATATCGTTATAACGCATAGCATGATATAATTAATAAAAAGTATATATATTTAGGAGGTTATTATGATAGTTACAACTACGAGTGGTATAGAAGGCAGAGAGATAGATTCCTATAAAGGAATTGTTTTCGGAGAAGTAATAACTGGAGTAAATTTTTTAAAAGATATCGGGGCAAGTTTTAGAGATTTTTTTGGAGGTCGCAGCAAAGGATACGAAGAAGAACTTATGAGGTCCAGAAAAGAAGTCATCAACGAAATGATGGAAAGAGCTTCTTCGATGGGAGCAGATGCAATTGTAGGTGTAAAAATGGATTATGAGGTTTTAGGAGCCGAAAATAGTATGCTGATGGTTACTTGTTCTGGAACTGCAGTAACTTTAAAATAAAAATAGAAGTAGTTTATAAAAATTATACATTATAGCAATGGTAATTCTGCTTATAATTGCTAATATTTGGTGAAAAACTAAAACAGTGTTATAATATAATAAATAGATAAGTAGGAGATGAAAATTATGGATTGTATATTTTGTAAATTAGCAAATGGTGAAATAGCAACGGATATGGTTTATGAGGATGAAAATGTAGCGGCTTTTAGGGATATGAATCCGGTAACACCAGTTCATATTCTTGTAGTACCTAAGAAACATTATGAATGTCTAGAGGCAATTCCTTTTGAAGAAATGGATATAGTATCAGATATACATAAGGCAATTAGAAAAATAGCTAAACAAGAAGGTTTTGCTGAAGATGGATACAGAGTTATAAATAATTGTGGGGAACATGGTGGACAAGAGGTTTTACACATACACTATCATGTATTAGCGGGGAAGCCACTAACAAAATTAGTAACAGACTAGTGAAGATGTTAAAAAAATATTGACTCGATAAAAACTAAAAGATGGATGCTCTTATAACAGTTAAAGAAAAATCTAATAGATATTAAAAAAATTGTACAAAACACTTGATAAATTTAAAAAATTAGATTATAATATTATGGTGTTAAACTAAGAGTTTGACTCTTGTTTAATAAATCGCTAAGTTGTAGGGAGGTGAAACAGATGTCAGAAGTAAGAGTAAGAGAAAATGAATCATTAGATAGCGCGCTTAGAAGATTCAAGCGTCAGTGTGCTATGTCTGGCATAATGTCAGAAGTTAGAAAAAGAGAACACTATGACAAGCCTAGTGTTAAGCGTAAGAAAAAAGCAGAAGCTGCTAGAAGAAAAAACGCAAAAAGATAGTAATAAGAAGAGGTGAAGGGGATGTCCCTTAAAGAAAAACTACAGGAAGATTTAAAGTCTTCAATGAAAAATAAAGATACAGTCAGAAAGTCAGTTATTACGCTAGTTAGAGCCGCAATAAAGCAATATGAGGTTGATAACCGAAAAGAGCTAGGTGATGATGGAGTAATAGAGATAATATCTAAACAGTTAAAGCAAAGAAAGGACTCTTTAGTCGAATTTGAGAAGGCTGGTAGAGATGATCTGATTGAAGAAACAAAATCTGAAATACAAGTTTTGGAAGAATACCTACCTCAACAATTAAGCGAAGATGAATTAGAGCAAATTGTAATCGAAACCATAGCTGAAGTAGGAGCTACTTCTATGAAGGATATGGGTAAGATTATGTCTACTATCAAGCCAAAGACAGCAGGTCGTGCTGATGGCAGAAAAATTAATGAACTTGTGAAAAAGAATTTGTAATTAGTTAGACCCTTATATCAATTGATATAAGGGTTTTTTATTTATTTGGAAATTTAAATATATACAAAAAAGACAGTCATATAAATATATATAAGACTGTCTTTTTTGTATGTTAATCATTATCTTGTCATTCCTATGAAAACACCAATACAATAAGGAATAAGCCAAATACACCATACTACTATACTAAATTTATGAAATCTTTCACGTGATTGAGGATTGTTCTTTATAAGTATAACTGTAGCCCAAACAGCATGAAAAGCCATAAGTAAAAGCGCTATAAGGCCGGTAACACCATGAAGATTTACTTCAAACCCATTTCCAGCAATTTTACTCATCATAGTTGTACCAGCTGTATCACATATAAATCCACACCAGAAAATAAGTACATGCCATGGAAGCAATGTTCCTTTTTTCTTTTCTGCAAATACACCAATAGTATAGAATATCAATGCTGATGTAATGAATACAATCGCAAAAATTAATAATAATTTAGACATTATTTATGTACCTCCTTTTAAAATGATAAATAAAGTTTTTTCTATTAATTGAAAATACATATTTTAAGATATACCTTTTGCCTATTTTAGTCAATAAAAAAGAAATAATAGGAAAAAATAGTTAATAAAAATAATAAAATAGTTGAACTTTTAATTTTATAAATATAAGGAAATCCTTTATCCATTAAGAGCTTACAAAAAAATTACAACAAAATAATATTCTATGATATAATTGTAATTGTTAAATTATTAAAAAGAGGTGATAAGTGTTGAAAAATTTAACTTCTAGGCTACCTCTACCAGTTACGGTCCTAGCTTTAGGTTGGGTAATATTAGGTAATATTTTAAAAGAAATTATTCCACTAGTAAGTGATATATGTATGATAATATCGATGATGCTTTTAATTCTTACGGTTTTAAAAATTATCTTAAGTCCGAAGGGCTTTTATAGGGGGATAAAAAATCCAGCAGGCCTATCGATGTTTTCAAGTTTTAGTATGTCTCTTATTCTTATATCAGTATGGATGAAGGGATTTCTCGGAAAGGCAAATATATATATATGGATTATAGGTGTTGTACTTCATACAATTATAATGCTTGTATTTACTATTAAATATGTGTTTAATTTCAAGATGAAATATATGTTTTCTAGTTGGTTTTTGGTTTATTCGGGAATAGGTATAGCCGCTATAACTTGTAATGATTTTGGAATGATTGTTTTTGGTAGATCGGTATTAAAATTTATAGAGTTAGCTTCCATACTAATACTTCCTTTTGTATTGTTAAGATTAAAAATGATGGGAAGTACACAGGCTGCAAAACCTATATTTTCGTTGATATGTGTCCCTTTAGGGATAATTATACCTTCAATGGTAAGTATTAACGAAGCTGCATCTGCAAAATCAATGTGGATTATGTTTATTATAGTTCAAATTTTATTGTTAATAGTAATTGTAGATATGTTTATTCATTTGTTTATGGGTTTCTATCCTAGTTGGTCTTGTTATACGACAGCGATAACTATATCGGTATACTCATCTATGTACTTTGATAAATACTTAGGGATAATCAAGATGAAGAATTATTTTGTTGAGTCTTTACTATATTTTGAGTATATATTGGCTCTTCTTGTATGTGCAATAGTATTATTAGCTTATTTCATAAATACTTTAGAAGATCCAGAAATTCATAAAAAGAAAGTACATGAAAGAGCGATGAATGAAAAAAAGAATCGTGAAAACAAAATAAAAGAAAAAATGTTAGAAGTTAGAAAAAAAAGATACGATTATAAGAACGGTGATAAAACTGAAAAATCATCTATTAATAAGGTTAAGAAAGATTTCGGTCATACAAGAACCTTGTTTGAAGATGATGATATAGAAGATATATCAGATTTGTTAGACTAGACTCCCTTAGTTAAGGGGGTTTATTTTTTGAAAAAATTTTAAAAATAAATATTTGGATTTATAATTTACTTGAAGAAAATTATAAAAAATAATGTGAATATATTCATACAAAATTAAAGTAAATAATTAAAAGCAGAAAAAGCTTAATTCTTTAAAAGACTCACAGCATAATTTTATTTTAACATAAAAAAAGAAAAATTTAAAGACTATTAATAATATTGAAAAAGTATTATAGTATATGTAAGAATAAAAGTATCAAAAAATATAATGATACTGAAGGGAGAGGTTTTTATGAAGATCGTAATATCTGGAAAAAAAATAAAACTTACAGATGGTATCACAGGATACATTGATAAGAAATTCGGTAGATTGGAAAAACTCCTAGATCCAGAGGCAGAGTTAAGAGTTACAGTTAGCGCAAATAAGAAGACAAAGCAAAAGGTAGAGGTAACACTGGACAACATTAACGGTCATGTAGTAAGAGCTGAAGAAGTTCAAGAAAATTTATACTCAGCAATAGATTTGGTTTGTGACAAGTTAAATAGACAGATAGTTAAATATAAAAACAAATTTAAAACAAGAAAGCCTGGAAATCAGACTATTAGGTTTGATGAATTTGAAGAACTTTTAAATGAGGAGATAGAAGTTGTTCCAGAAGAAGATGGATTAGTATTTGAAAGAAAAAAGAGGTTTAATCTTAGACCTATGAGTCCAGAGGAGGCTGTATTACAGATGAATCTTTTAGGACATGACTTTTTCTTATTCAAAGATCAAGATACCTTTGAAGTTTCTCTAGTTTATAGAAGAGGAGACGGAGGATACGGGCTTATAGAACAAGAATAGCTTATAATGAAACCTTAGAGGGTTTACATATATAGAAAATCTGTAATTATACAGTATTTTCGGAAGAGACAGTACCTTAGTGTACTGTCTCTTTTATTTGCCAATATAGTGCAAGTGTGAAATTTTCGTGATATAATAAAGTGGTATACGCATATTTTAAAATACTAGGATTACTCAATATGCAAAAAATAATATAATAAAAAATTATTTTTTCTAAAAGTTGTGCATACTAGATTGCTAAATAAAAAGTAAGTATTTTATTAGAGAAGAACTTTTTTTATAAGCAAAATTTTTAGGAAAAAGTAAGGAGTGAATATTTTGATAATACAGAAACAATTTCAGATATACGAATCGGAATTTGAAAGACAAATATTTGGTAATTTTGATGAAAATGTAAAGCTTATTGAGAAGCATTTAAAAATAGATATTCTTTTGAGAGAAGGTAAACTTGTTCTTATAGGAGAAGAAAAAAATGTAGATCTGGCACTGAAACTTATGGGTGAACTTCAGTCGATGGTAAAATCTGGTAAAAAATTAGATAAACAGTCAATAACATATTCTTTAGACCTCTTGTTTGATGGTAATGAAAAAAAAATAAAGGAGTTAGAATCAACAATAGCAATTACAAAAAAAGGTAATCCTGTTCAACCCAAAACACTTGGACAGAAAGAATATGTTAAATTGATAGAAAACAATGATATTACATTTGGAATAGGACCTGCAGGTACTGGTAAAACTTATCTAGCTGTTGCTATGGCAGCCAAAGCATTTAGAAATGATGAAGTATCAAGAATAATATTAACAAGACCTGCAGTAGAAGCTGGGGAGTCATTAGGTTTTTTACCAGGAGATTTAAAGGATAAAGTAGATCCCTACTTAAGACCACTATATGATGCTTTGTTTGAAATGTTTGGAGCAGATAAGTTTAACAAACTTCTTGAAAGAGGAACTATAGAAGTAGCACCCCTTGCATTTATGAGAGGTAGAACTTTAGACAATGCTTTTATAATTCTCGATGAAGCACAAAATACTACGTCGGAGCAGATGAAAATGTTCTTAACTAGATTGGGATTTGGATCAAAAGCAGTAGTTACAGGGGATATAACGCAAATAGATCTTCCGAGTAATAGAAAGAGTGGACTTATTCAAGCTACGAAGATACTATCAGGTGTAAAAGGAATAGGCTATAAGGAACTCACTGAAAAAGATGTAGTAAGGCACGAATTAGTTCAGAGAATAATAAAAGCATATTCTAAGTATGAAAGACAAGAAGAATATAAAGCTAGTAAAAAGAAAGACAATGATAACAAAAAGAAAAATAATTATAGATAACTACACATTGTAATACAAGGCTATTACAATAATTATTTTAATATGATTTTGAATGAATAAGAAATGAATAAGTGAGGTATATAGATGGAAATTATTTTTGATGATAGACAAGAATTTAAAAAACTAGAAGATGGTCTGATGAAAAAAATAGAGGCAGTTATGAAAGAATGTCTTGAATATGAAGGCTACTCTGATGATTATGAAGTTAGCTTATCTTTTGTTACAAATGATGAAATTAGAGATCTTAATAGAACTTTTAGGGGAATCGACAAGGTTACAGATGTACTATCTTTTCCAATGATGACAGAAGATGAATTTGAAATAGAATATGAAGAGGAATCTTTGGGGGATATAGTAATATCAATTGAAAGGGCAAATGAGCAGGCAGACGAATTCGGACATAGCTTAGAAAGAGAAATATGTTTTTTAGTATGTCACAGTATGTTTCACCTTCTAGGATATGATCATATGGAAATGGACGAAGCTAAGGATATGCGCAAAAGAGAAGAGGCGGTCTTAGAGAAGCTTTCAATTACGAGGGATAAATAAATGTCAAAAAGAGCGGAAAAGAAAAAAAAGAAAAAGAAAAAGCAGAGCTTTGTAAAATCAGTTAATGCCGCGATTGAAGGAATAATGTATACTTTCAAAAGTGAAAGGAATATGAAAGTGCACTACCTCGCTTCGTTCATAGTGCTTATAGCAAGTTTGTTTTTTAATTTTTCAAAAATAGAATTTGTTTTACTTTTAGGCGCAATTACCCTAGTTGTAATTTCAGAAATGTTTAATACTGCTGTTGAAAAAACAGTAGATCTTGCAACAAGTGAAATTCATCCATTAGCCAAAATTGCAAAAGATGTTGCTGCAGGAGCTGTTTTAGTATCATCTTTATATGCTGTAGTAGTTGCATATATTTTATTTTACAACAAACTTACTTCACTTACAGGTAATTTGGTATATAGAATAAGAGAATCAGAGTTACATATAACCTTGATATGTATAGTTATAGTTCTTATTGCTGTAGTTGTGGTAAAAGCAATTACTTTCACTGGAACTCCTTTGCGTGGAGGAATGCCAAGTGGACACGCTGCACTTGCTTTTGCACTTGCAACATCTATTACTTTGATGACAGAGAGAGTAGAAGCTTCGTCTCTTGCATATTTGATGGCACTTTTAGTGGCTCAAAGTAGAATTGAAGGAAAAATACATACCTTTTGGGAGGCAATGGCTGGGGGGATACTTGGAACTCTTATTGCGGTAGTGATATTTCAGTTGGGATTATTTTATTAAGCTTGGTGCTATTTTATAATATCAAAAAATGTGGTATAATATACTACGGTCGAATTTAGATATAATTAGAGTAAGGAGAAAAGTATGTCATATAAATCAGGATTCGTGAGCATAATAGGAAGGCCTAATGTTGGGAAATCTACGCTTATGAATAATATAGTGGGAGAAAAAATCGCTATAATGAGCGATAAACCACAAACTACAAGAAATACAATACAGGCAGTGTATACTGATGATGAAGCACAGGTAGTATTTCTTGATACTCCAGGTATTCATAAACCTAAAAATAAGCTTGGAGAAATGATGGTTAAATCTGCAGAGGATGCATTTAGAAATGTTGATTGTATAATATTTGTAGTAGATGATTCCAAGAAAATAGGTAAGGGCGACTCGATGATAATTGAGGAGCTTAAAAAAACAAAAACACCAGTTTTTCTTGTAATAAATAAAATAGATAAGCTGGATAATAAGGAAGAACTTTTTGAATTGATACAGATGTATAATGAGCAAGGAATATTTGAAGAAATAATTCCAACTTCAGCACTTAAAGGTTCTAACATAAGTGAGCTTGTTTCTGTAATAAAAAGCAAGCTATCAGATGGACCAAAGTATTTTCCAGACTATATGGTTACAGACCAACCAGAGAGAATATTAGTTTCAGAACTTATAAGAGAAAAAATATTATTATATACTAATGATGAGGTTCCTCATGGTGTAGCAGTTAGTGTCGAAAAAATGAAAAAAAGAAAAGATAAAGATATGATAGACATATCTGCTGTAATATATTGTGAAAGAGACTCACATAAGGGGATAATAATAGGAAAAGGTGGAAGAAAACTTAAAGGTGTTGGTAAATCAGCGAGAGAAGAAATAGAATTTCTTTTGGGATCTCAAGTCAATCTTCAACTTTGGGTAAAAGTAAAAGAAAACTGGAGAAATTTAACTAATTATATAAATGATTTTGGATTAAATGAAAATAGAGATTAATCCTTTTTAAAAGGAAAATATTCAATAAATTATTAATGTAAATTAAAGGTGGTTATAATGGACAAAAAACAAGACTCGTCGCGAGAGTTGTACGATGAAGTTAAAGAGATGATGGATGCGAACAAAC
>JAHHSS010000036.1 GCA_020025095.1 Peptostreptococcus sp. | reverse complement strand
ATTCACAAGATATTATATATATTTCCACAAAACAAACATTGAAAAATCAATTATAATAGCTATTTATATATATAATAGTGGAAAAAGTTAAGAAGATATTTACTAGAAATAAGTAAAAGAAAAAAAGTAGCTGGTATAAAGTGGATAATTTATAATAAATATGACTTCAGGATTAGTTTTTATAAAATTATAGAGAGTGGAAAAAGAAAAAGCTATGTAATTTTTCCACAAGATTGAAACTATCGAAAAAAAGACTTATTTATTGTGGGAAAATATATAAATACAACTATAATATTTTTGAGACAATATATATTGAGTTATACACATATAATTATTGTAAAAAAGAGATAATTTTACAATTTATAATATAAGTATATTATAGCTAAAATTTTATTTAGATTAAGTCTTGCTATTTTTGTATTGATGTAAGTGTTGATAATAAAGAGTTAAAACACTATAAAATACAAAAATCAATTGACTTTTACAGTAAAACTCATTATAATTATATTGTTATGTTTACAATAAGAATTATGAAAGGAGTATTAGAAGATGAAAAGAACTTATCAGCCAAAGAAAAGACAGAGAAAAAGAGAACATGGCTTCAGAAAGAGAATGAAGACTTCTAACGGAAGAAATGTTTTAAAGAGAAGAAGAGCTAAGGGAAGAAAGAGATTAACTCACTAATAGTTAATTACCTGTGCTTAATTAATGATAATGAAAAGCCACTTGTAATGAGTGGTTTTTTTTATAAAATCATTAATAGGAATGTTTCTTAAAATATGCTAAAAAAATTTCAATATATTAGGTAAAGATATTGAAATTTGGAGATTTTAACATATAAAAGGACAAGCAATAGAAATTAATGGAGGTTGTTATGCATTTTAATAACACCGATGGAATCAAAAAAGATTCAGATTTTAGAAGGGTTTATCAAAAGGGTAAATCCTTTGCTGATAGAAATCTAGTTATATACACCATGAAAAATGGTAAAGACAAATCAAGAATTGGTATCTCCATTTCGAAAAAAGTAGGTAAAGCAAATGTAAGAAATAGGATAAGAAGATATATAAAAGAAGCTTACAGACTAAATATAGATGAGAACATAAATCCTGGTTTGGATATTGTTTTTATTGCAAGAGTTAATAGTAAAAATGTGGAGTATAAGGATATTGAGAAGTCTATTAAGTATATTAGCAGAAAGGCGAACGCAGTAAAGGTGGATAAAAAGCCAAAGAGGTGATAGCATGAAGCTTTTTAAAATGTTTATAAAAAATTTAGGGAGTAAATTAGCAGATGGATGTATATTTCTTGTTAGACTTTATCAAAAATATATTTCTCCGCTAAAAGGTCCTACATGCAGGTTTTATCCTACATGTTCGCAGTATTCTATACAGGCATTTAAAAAGTACGGCTTTCTTAAGGGACTGTGGTTGACAATAAAAAGAATTAGTAAGTGTCACCCTTTTCACCCAGGAGGTTACGACCCGTTGAAGTAGAAAGTCATCTCAAAAGTTGAGATACTATGTTATTAGGAGGATTTAATGGGAGTTATAGCGAATTTTTTAGGGATGGTACTAAAGTGGATATTCGAATTTACTCATAGTTATGGACTATCAGTAATAATATTTACAGTAATAGTAAAGATGTTGCTTACACCACTTACAATAAAGCAGACTAAGTCAACATTTGCCATGTCTGAAATAAATCCAAAAATTAAAGAAATTCAGGTAAAGTATAAAGATAAGCCTGAAAAACAAAATGCAGAGATTGCAAAGTTATACAAGGAAATGGAAATAAATCCTATGGCAGGATGTTTACCATTATTAATACAGATGCCAATACTATTTGGTTTATTCTATGTATTTAAGAATCCAGTTGCCCATGGAGTTTTTCCAAATAAGGCAGCATTTTTAGCAGCAAATGGGAATTTCTTATGGATTCAATCTTTGATTAAGCCAGATTATATTTTAGCTGCTTTATCAGGTTTGAGTGCTTTCTTTATGCAGAAGGTGATGACACCAAAAGATCAGCTACAGGGCTCAATGAAAATGATGACTTGGCTGATGGCAGGTATGTCATTTTATTGGGGATTTATATTCCCAGCAGCACTTTCATTATACTGGACTGTAAGTAACGTATTCTCAGTATTCCAGTATTATATGATTACAAAACCACTAAAGGCTAAATTGGATGCAGAAAAAGAGGCAAAGCAAAGTGGTAAAAAAGCAACTAAAAAGTAGGAGGCACAAATAGTGGAATCAAAAATATTGTACGCAAAAAATTCAGATGAAGCTGTTCAACAACTACTAAAATCTACAAATGCAGATAAAGCAAGTATTCAGATAACAGTGAAAGAAAAGCCAAGCAGAGGATTTTTAGGAATTGGTGCAAAAGATGGCGTATTTGAGTTAAGTTATGAGCTCAAAAAGGAAGAGTCTGAATTAGAAATGGAAACTATAGAAGTTGAAGAAACAGAAATAGTTGAGATTAATAAAGCTGAAAATAACGAAGTCGAAAATGACGAAGATAAAGATATAGAAGAAGTAAACATAACAACAGAAGATGAAATAAAAATAGCAAGAGAATTTATAGAAGAACTTCTAAAAAATGCTGATGTGGAAGCAGAAGTAGATGTAAAATTGGAAGATGACCTTATAAAGATAAGGATAAAGGGTGAAGATGCTAGTTGCCTTATAGGTAGAAGAGGCGATACATTAGATGCTATACAGTTCCTTACAGGTCTTGCACTTAATAAAGTAAATAAACATTCTCATACAAGAGTTTTTGTAGATATTGAAAACTATAGAAGTAAGAGAGAAGAGTCTTTAAAAAGATACTGCTATAAAGCAGCTAGAGAGGTTGCAAGAACTAGAAGAACAAAGAAATTAGATTATATGAACCCTTATGAAAGAAGAATTATACATTCAGCACTACAAAATGACAGGTATGTAATCACATACAGTGAAGGTACAGATCCATATAGAAGAGTAGTTATTGAATATAAAAAATAAGATTTAAAGATGCTAGGAAAAATACCTAGCATCTTTTTTATTTGAAAAATAATATTCGTGAATAAGCAAAAATAGTTATGATGTAAATTTCATATATTTTATTTTAACTTATGTATGTATTTAATATAGCTAAGAAGATGAAATATTATACAGTTATTTTTTATGTGTTATAAAACTTATAAATAAATACGAATAATATAGCAAAAAATATCGTAAAAAAAGATATATATTAATAAAATAGCTAAAAAATGGTAATATAGTATATCATAAAAATATGTTATTTTAGCTAGAAAGGAAGGAAGATGAATGGAAAATTTCAGATATATAGAATTTAAAAACGATAATAAAGAACAGCTTTTAGAAGATATAAGATATGAATTTCCATTAATATCTATATTCGTTGAGTTAGATAAGTATAGGGAAAAAATAGTTCCTTGGCATTGGCATAATGAAGTAGAACTTTTTTATGTTGAAAGTGGAGAAGTTTTATACTATACGACTCAAGGAATAATATCCTTCCCAAAAGGAACAGCGGGATTTATAAACTCAAATGTGCTTCATAAGACTCGTGCAAATGGAGGAAATGAAGATACGAATCAGAGAATACACATATTCAATAGTGTATTAATAGGAGGTAGGCAAGGGAGTGACATATATAGAAAATATATAAGTCCTTTTTCATCTTCAGCTATTAATGTAATAAAATTGACCTCAGATATAAAAAAAGAAAATTTGATAATAGAGAAAATAAAAAAATCTTTTACAATAAAAAGAGATGAAAAATTTTATGAGATAAAATTAAAAAATGCACTTTCTGAAATATGGTGTGACTTATTGGAGCTAAAGGAAAATGAAATTAGTATTAACAATACTAAAGATAAGAATGCAGAAAGAATAAAAGGCATAATGATATATATACATGAACATTACAGTGAAAAAATAAGTGTGTCTGATATATCAGAAAAATTTTTTATAAGTGATAGAAATTGTTACAGAATATTTAGAGATAACTTAAATACAACTCCTCAAGAGTACATAAGAAATTATAGAATACAAAAAGCTTGTGAGCTTTTAGCAAATAGTAAAAGTTCAATTGCAGAAATAGGATATAAATGCGGTCTTGGAAGTAGTAGCTATTTTGGAAAAGTATTTAAAGATATTATGGATTCTACTCCCATGGAATATAGGAAAAAGTGGCAGAATAATAATAAAGATGGGCAGAAATAGTATAGTATTATTTTTTTAAGTACAGTATAATCATAGTCATAAAGTTAGTGTATCGTTTACAAAATAGATAACGCCAAAACCTTTTATATACTTGCTGAGAGCCCTCTGGGCTCTTTTTTTGCTCTTAAATAAAAAATTAAATAGGATTTATGATATAATATATAAAATATTAAAAGTATTTTTAGGAAATAGCTAGATTAAAAAGTAAATTATTAAAAGGAGAGAGCGCTATGATTATAGTAAACACTGATTATTACAATGATAAGAAATTTGAGATGCTAGGTCTTGTAAGAGGAAGTACTATACAGACTAAAAATATTGGAAGAGATATTAGCCAAGGATTTAAAACAATAGTAGGTGGAGAATTAAAATCATATACAGATATGATGAATAAGGCAAGAGATATTGCTACAGAAAGAATGATAGAAGAAGCAGAAAAATTAAATGCAGATGCCATTATAAATGTAAGATATACAACATCAGCAATAATGCAAGGGGCAGCAGAAGTTATGGTTTATGGAACAGCAGTGAAATTTTTATAAAAATAAATATTCTAGTGAATGATTTTATGTTTGGAGAACTATAAAAAGGACTTTAAATTGCTGTTGATAGTATTTACTTTATTAGCATTATTACTACAAAAATATTTTCAAGATAGTGTACAAACTCAGAAAATAATATATTGTATAATGTTGGTAATAGTTAATATTTTACTATATTTTATAATATAAGAATATGAATAGATATTTTAAAAGGAGAGGGGATTCCTCTTCTTTTTTTATAAAACTTTCATTTCTTATATTATAAGCTTTTTTAAAAAAATGAAAAATATATTAAATATTTTTACTATCTCTGTATAATATTTATAATGGTAAATTAAGTATTTATAAATTTAGTGTATATAAACTTATATAGATGAGTCAAAAGGGAAGCATTGCATATTATTTACAAAAATATTTGCAATGCTTTTTTATAGTAATTTTCAAACTTAAAAATGAAGAGTTTATAAAATTTTATTTTTATACTAGGGATACTATATATTTAAATTAACAATTGAATTAACTGTTTTAAAAAGCTCTTCAAAGCTATAAGCAACAAAATCTGCTTTATAAATATTTGATTTTTCAATGTAATTTCTTCTGTTAAGCCAAATTGCTTTAAGTCCAGAATTTTTTGCAGCTATAATATCTAACTTAAAAGAATCTCCAACAAAGAAAACTTTATCTTCGTTAGATATATTCATTTTATTGCAAGCAAATTCAAATATTTTAGGATCAGGCTTGTGAAAACCTACGTCTTCAGATACAAAAATATATTTAGGATTTATAAATCTTTGAAGATTTAAATACTGTACTTTTTGAAACTGTTCTTTATGTGGACCATTAGATATTATGCCCATAGTAATTTTTTTCTTGTAAAGAAGCTCAAGCATTTTCTCTGTATATGGATTTAAGCGAATATATTTTTTATTTTTAAGATAAATCAATTGGAATTGAAGGGCTTTTTCATTATCAATATTTATGCCATTATCTTTAAAAGCATTTTTAGCTCTATAAATACATAACTCTTCCATAGTTATTTCACCCTCAATAGCTTTTTCATAAATAAGATTATTATATTTACGGAAATCAAGAAAAACTTTGTGAATATCTTTTACTTCATCACAAAACATTTCTTTAAAAGCTAACTTGAATGGCTCTTCCAGGTCGTAAAGAGTATCATCTATATCAAATAAAAAAAACATAAAAACCTCCTAAGTTAAATTTATAATAAATGTTAAATAACATATTAAAAAAATACTGTAACTCTATTTTATAATAAGTGAAAATTTAATAAAATGGAATAAAGAAAATGTAAAAATTGCATAGAAAATCGTTTCATGTTTATCTAAATAATTTGTAATTAAGAATAATATTTAAATACTAACTTATAAAATATCAAAGCATTCTGTAAACGATAGCTTATTAGAAGTAGTGTGAAAAGAATAAAAATAAAATTAAAATTTTAATTTTATTTTTAATAAAGATACTATCAATGCTATAGATATATATTACACTTGAAAAACAGAAAAGTTATAATAAAGTCGATCTCTAAGTATGAGTCTAATAAAGCAACTGAAAAAGCACTTTATAAATATAAAAAAGCTAACAAAATGTTAGCTTTTCTTCTTAATAAAAATAATTTTAATACATTTGAAAAAATCTTTAAAAATTAATTTTCTTTTTCGATTAATTCACAAAGCTTTTCAAAAATGAAATCCTTAATTGGCATATCTTCGAACATAGCATTATCATCTGCATCGAAGTAAATTTTAAAGAAGTTTATTAGAAGTTGTCCATCTATTATATAGTATGGATCAAGATGAAGTGGAGTAATATGAACGATTATCTTTTCCTGTTTTATATCAGGATATTTTTCATTAAGTTTTTCAACCATATCATCAACATTAAGAATCTTTATTGGTTGTGCCATTTTTGTTGCAAGTGATACATCATCTGCAATCCACATATTTTTGCTCCAGAATCTTTTTTCAGGCTTTGTAGCAGCAGAAAGTAGTTCTCTATTTTGTATAGCACTTAAAACCTTTCTTATAGATTCACCTGAAAATTCAGGACTTTGAACTAATTTCATAGCGTCCATATTAGCTACATCGACGAAGAAGCTTTCCATTACTTTTTCTCTATCGGCAACGCTACTCCAATAATAAAGCATAGATTCAACTACCTCTAAATTTAAAATAATGTTTTTTAGCATATCTGAAAACCCCCTTATAAATATTTAGAGCCTAATTAAAATCATCTTTATAAAAATTTCAATAATTTCTATAAAAGAATCGAGTTTCTTAAAGTTTTAAAAGCTCTAGAAAATGTTTTCAACACATTTTATTATAGTATATTTTTTAAATAATATATAGTAGATAAGGAAACAAAATTTTTTTGTTCTCAATAAATAAAAAAATACTTAAGTTTTATGATATAATATAATACTAGATTTATTGAGAATAGAGATAATAAAGAGGTTAATTATATAAATATTTAATAGAGCAAGTAAAGATTTATTATAAATTTATTTTAAGAAAAAATTTGTAAAATTTGGTAGGAGGTAATATGTTTATAGATGACACAATAGCAGCCATTGCTACAGCCCCTGGAGAAGGTGGAATAGGCATAATAAGACTTAGTGGTTGCGATGCACTTGATATAGCGGAAAAAATCTTTAGACCTTTTTATAGAGAGTCTATAAAAGATTATTCAAATAGAACACTTATATATGGGAATATAGTAGATGGTGAAGAAGTAATAGATGAGGTGTTGGTGGCGTATATGAAAGGCCCACATTCATATACAGCGGAAGATGTGGTGGAAATAAATTGTCACGGGGGATTTATTTCGGTAAAAAAAATACTAGAGCTTACTCTTAAAAAAGGTGCTAGAATGGCAGAAGCAGGAGAGTTTACAAAGAGAGCTTTCTTAAATGGTAGAATTGACCTTTCACAAGCAGAAGCTGTTATAGACATTATAAATGCTAAGACTGATAAATCTCATGAAATAGCTCAAGAACAGTTAGAAGGAAGTCTTTCAAAAAAGATAAGAAAGCTTAGAGATAAAATTACAGAAGTTTTAGCTCAAGTTGAAGTTGCAATAGACTATCCCGAAGAAGATATTGAGTTCATAACGTATAAAGAATTAATAGAAAAAACTGAATCAATAAAGTCTGAAATAGATAGGATGTATAAAACAGCAGATACAGGCAAGATTTTAAGAGAAGGTTTAAAGACCGCAATACTTGGAAAGCCTAATGTAGGGAAGTCATCTCTTATGAATTCAATACTAGGTGAGAATAGAGCTATTGTTACAGATATTCCTGGAACTACAAGAGATGTAATAGAGGAGTTTGTAAATATAAAAGGAATACCTTTAAAGATAGTCGATACTGCAGGAATTAGAGAAACAGACGATATAGTAGAAAAAATTGGTGTAGAAAAATCTAAAAAACATCTCAAGTCATCAGATCTTACTCTTGTGGTTTTGGATACTTCAAGAGAGCTTGATAATGAAGATTTTGAGATTCTTGAAAATGTAGATAGAGAAAAATCGATAATAATTTTAAATAAGATAGATTTAAAAGGCAAGTTAGATTTAGAAAAGGTTAAAGAATATGTAGATGAAAAAAATATAATTAGTATATCAGCATTAAATAGTCAAGGAATAGATCTAATACATGATAGAATCGAGGAAATGGTATTTAGTGGAGAAATATCAAACTCTGATGAAGTTATGATTACAAACTCAAGACATAAAGATGCCGTATATAAAGCTATGACATCTATTAAGGATGCTGTTAGAGCTCTTTCAGATCATATGTCTTATGATTTTATAGAAGTCGATTTGAGAGATGCCTGGGACGCTTTAGGACAGATAAATGGAGATACAGTAAATGAGGATTTATTAGATACAATATTCTCTAATTTCTGTATAGGAAAATAAAATATTGTAAGAAAAATTTTTATTAATATATTAAAAAAAGAATTAATTAAATAGAAAAGACTAAAATATGTAAAAGGAAAGGAAAAATATGGATAGATTTGAAGCTGGAAATTATGACATAATTGTAGTCGGTGCGGGTCACGCAGGTTGTGAAGCTGCATTGGCTTCAGCGAGAATGGGTATGAAAACACTGATGATTACCCTTTCTCTTGATTCTATAGCTGCCCTTCCATGCAATCCTTCAATAGGAGGAACAGGAAAGGGACAGCTTGTTAGAGAAATAGATGCACTTGGTGGAGAAATGGGACTGAATATAGACAAGACTTTTATACAGAGTAGAATGCTAAATACTGCTAAAGGTCCTGCAGTACATTCACTTAGAGCCCAAACAGATAAAAATCTTTATCATAGAGTGATGAAGGAAACAATAGAAAATCAAGAAAATCTTGACTTGGTAATGGATGAGGTAGAAGAAATACTTCATGAAGGAAAAGTAGTAACAGGAGTAGCAACTCGTTTGGGATGCATATATAGAGCTAAAGTTACAATTTTAGCAACTGGAGTATATCTTCAATCAACAATATTTATAGGCCATGATACCTTTAAGGAAGGTCCAAATGGAATGGCATATGCTAAAAAACTTACAGAAAGTTTAAAGGAACTGGGGCTTTCTATGAGGAGATTCAAAACTGGAACTCCAGCAAGAGTTCATAGAGATAGTATAGATTTTTCTGTTATGGAGCCTCAAGAAGGTGATGAAAAAATTAGCCCTTTTTCATTTATGAATGAGGATTTGGAAAAAGAGCAAATTACATGTTATTTAACTAGGACAACTCCAGATACAAAGAAGTTAATAGAAGATAATATCACGAGAAGTGCTATGTATAGTGGTAATATAGAGGGTACTGGACCTAGATATTGTCCATCAATAGAGGATAAGATTGTAAAATTTGCTGATAAAGAAACACATCAGTTGTTTATAGAGCCAGAAGGTTTAGATACTAAGGAAATGTACGTACAGGGGGTTTCTACGAGTTTTCCATTAGATATGCAGGAAAAGATGTATAGAACTATAAGAGGTCTTGAAAATGTTAGAATAATGAGACCTGCATATGCTATAGAATATGATTGTATAGATCCAACGCAATTAAAACAGAATCTTGAAATAAAGGGTGTAGAGAATCTTTTTTCTGCAGGCCAGTTTAACGGAACTTCAGGATATGAGGAAGCAGGAGCACAAGGTTTGATAGCAGGTATAAATGCAGTTCTTAAAATAAGAGGCGAAGAAGCTTTTATAATGGATAGATCAGAGGGATATATAGGTGTTTTAATAGATGACCTTGTAACAAAAGGAACAAATGAACCATATAGAATGATGACTTCTAGAGCTGAATATAGATTGTATTTAAGACAAGATAATGCAGATATGAGACTTACTGAAAAGGGATATGAGTTAGGTTTAGTGACTGAAGAAAGATATAATAGATTTCTGAAGAAAAAGGCAGAGCTTGAAGCAGAAATTGAGAGATTAAAAAATGAAAGAATTACTCCAAAGGAAGTAAATCATATACTTGAAGAAAGAAATATAGCTGCTCTTAATAATGGGCTTTCACTTTATGAATTTTTAAAAAGACCTGAAATAGATTATAAAATGCTTGAACTTACTGGAAAGCAAAGCCCAGAGCCAATATCAGATGAAGTAAAGAATCAGGCAGTTATAATGATAAAGTATGAGGGTTATATAGCAAAGCAAATGAAGCAAATAGAGCAGTTTAGAAAGCTTGAAAATAAGAAGTTGAGAGAGGATATGGATTATTCTCAGATAGAGGGATTAAGACTTGAAGCGAGACAAAAGCTAGATAATATTAAGCCAAGTTCCATAGGACAGGCTTCAAGAATATCAGGAGTTTCACCATCTGATATATCAGTTCTTTTGATATATCTTGAGCAAAAAAGAAGAGGAAATAAAAATTAATTAGATAGCTAGGTTAAAAGTATATTATAAAACAAGTTAATTATTATAGAGTGTAAATTTAAAGCAAAAATTTATATTCTGGAAATAAGTATAATGAAATGTCAAAAATCTAAAATATATAAGGGTTCTATGAAAGGAGAGAGTTTATGTCACAAGAAAACATAGATCTACTTAAAGAAGGATTAGAAAGTTATGATATAGATGTAAATGAAACTATGCTTGATAGATTTGAAAAATATAGGGAAATATTAGTTGAATTTAACAAGCATATGAATTTAACGGGAATTACTGAGCAGAGAGAAGTTTATATAAAACATTTTCTTGATTCAGTTGCAATTTTTAAATATGGTTATATAATGGATGGATTGTCAATAATAGATGTTGGAACAGGTGCAGGTTTTCCAGGACTTCCATTTAAAATAGCCAATCCAACAATTGAGCTAACACTTTTAGATTCTTTAAATAAGAGAATTAACTTTTTAAAAGAAGTTGGAGAAAGTATAGGGTTTGAAGATATAAATTATATTCATGGAAGGGCAGAAGACTTTGGAAATAATAAAGATTTTAGAGAACAGTATGATATAGCTACTGCTAGAGCAGTTGCAAATCTTCCTGTACTTTTAGAATTTTGTGTACCTTTTGTTAAAAAGGGTGGCTTCTTTATATGCCTAAAAGGACCAAATGCAGATAATGAACTAGAAAAGTCTAGAAAGGCAATGGAAATACTTGGCGTTAAGTTAGCTGAAGATATTGAAGTAGAGCTTCCAGATGAAGAATTAAAGCATAGAATTTTAGTATTTAAAAAGATTAGTTCTACGCCTAATAAATATCCAAGAAAAGCAGGAAAACCAGCAAAAAATCCTCTGTAAATTATTGTAAATGATTTTTGTTTAATAAAAGAGAGTGAAAACTATAATAAAAATTTTCACTCTCTAATTTTTGTATTAAATATAAAAATTTTAAATTAGAAGGCTTTAGTCAAAGTGATTATAAATCAAACCTTGGCTAAAGCTTCAATTTTATTAGATAAAAGCTATAATAAATTAGTAAAATTTAATTGTAGAGCAGAAAAGACTATTACTTTTCAATTTATGCTTCAGACGCAATTATTTTAATAGCTTTTATAGCTTCCTCAACTTCTTCCTTAGTAGTAAAATACCCTAAGCTAAATCTTACTGCTCCTTGCTTCAAAGTACCTATACTCTTATGAGCTAGAGGAGCGCAGTGTATTCCAGATCTTGTAGCAATTCCAAATTCTCTATCAAGTCTAAAAGTGACTTCTCCAGAATCAAGGTCTTTGATATTTATAGCTATTACAGCAGCCCTATCTTCAGCAGATTTAGGTCCATAAAGTTTAACTCCATCAATTTTAAGTATCTCATCTATCATATATTGAGAAAGAGCTTCTTCATGTTTTCTTATATTATCAATGCCTGTTTCAAGAATAAATTCAACTCCTGCACCGAGTCCTGCAATTCCAGGTGTATTGTGAGTTCCAGATTCATACTTATCAGGGTAAAGATCTGGTTGTATTATTTCTTCGGATTTACTTCCAGTGCCACCTTCTCTTTGGCTACGAAGTCTAATCTTGTTATTTACATACAAAATGCCTGTTCCTTGTGGGCCAAGAAGTCCTTTGTGACCAGGCATAGCAAGCATGTCTATATTTAGTTTTTCAACATCAATATCATATACACCCGCAGATTGGGAAGCATCAACTAGATATGTTATATTGTGCTTTTTAGCAATATTTCCTATTGCTTCTATATCTATTAATGTTCCTGTAACATTGGAAGCATGTATAATTGCTATTAGTTTAGTATTGTCTTTTATAGCAGACTCTACATCTTTAGGATTAATTTTTCCCTCTTCATCAGCTTGAACAAATGTATGTTCAACAGCAATATTTTCTAGCTCCATAATAGGTCTTAAAACTGAATTATGCTCCATAGTTGTAGCAATAACGTGATCACCAGGGTTTAAGAAACCTTTTATGGCTAAATTAAGAGAATCTGTTGCATTAAAAGTATATACAACATCCATAGGATTTTTAATATTAAAAAGTTTAGCAATAATATCTCTTGTTTCTTCCACGACTCTTGCAGATTCCATAGCCATTTTGTGACCAGATCTACCAGGATTTGCACAGTAGTTTCTCATACAATCATCTATTTTTTTATAAACAGATTCTGGTTTTGGAAAGCTAGTAGCCGCATTGTCTAAATAAATCATTAATTTGTCCCCCTTGATAATAAAATATTTACAATTTGACAATCGTATTCCTTGTATTGATAGTTAGTAGGACTCTCCTATTAAATTGATTAATAAATAATAAGAGAAATCCTACTTTAATTTGTAAGCAATATAAAATTTCAATTTAGAGAAATAAAAATTTTAATTATTTAAAAGTAAGCATCTCACCTTCATTAAATGCTATATGTCCACCAGAGTATGGCTTTCCTTCTACAGTAAGAAGAACTTGCTTAACCTTGAAAGTTTTCATTAAACTATCAGCAAAACTTTTAAGTTGAAGTAGTTCTTGAGTAGAACCTTGATCAAAGTTTACAAACTTGCTGTTTACATCGACAACAAGTGTTCTTACTCCATTCATTTCTTCTACTTTAGCTTTATTGACCTTAGTACCCTTTTGAAGTATGCCCTCATTTACAAGAGCATCTATAACATTTCCAACGCTAATTTCACCAGAAGGTTTAGTATGTTCTTTAAGTTTTTCGCTATCTACATCATATGTGTAGTAAGTAATAGATTTTTTTCCGGAAGAGTCTTCATTTTTTGCGTCATTATTTTTTTTCGGATCCTCTTTTTTAGAGTCTTTATCTTTATCTTTGTCTTTATTTTCAGTGTCTTTGTTTTCTTCCTTAGAATCTTCTTGTTTACCTACTTGTTCTTCATTTTTAGAATTTTGCTTTACAGCTTTATCAGAGTTATTTACACATCCTACTAATGTGAATGTTGAAGCTGCTATAAGGCCTGTAGCAAGAAAAATTTTCAATTTTTTATTCATAATTACACCTCCATTTTGTGTAGTAAAGAGAATATATAGTTATAAACTCTCTTTAATTATAATCGTTCTTCTTATTTTTTAATGTTTAAAAGAACCTAATTAATATACGTTAAATTATCGTATCAATATTATTATATCATATAGAGCAATTAAATTTTAGAATAGAAAGTTTTATAAAGGGACACAGGGATTAATAA
>JAHHSS010000035.1 GCA_020025095.1 Peptostreptococcus sp. | reverse complement strand
CTTCTATTTTTTTGAAAGTTCCATCTTTTTTCATTTCATCAAGTTCTTTATTGACTTTTTCTCTTAATTCTTTATCCTCTTTTCTAAATCCAACACCATATTTTTCACTGCCTAAATCACCTTCAAGAACTTTATACTTTTGCGGATCTCTTTGCTTTATGTAATATTTTAATAATACTTCATCACCTACTACTGCCTTTATTCTTCCTATCTCCAAGTCTCTTAATGCCTTATCATATGTATCATATGTAGTAGCCTGTTTATCCTTTATCATATTTACAAATTCTTTATTATTTTCTATAGCATCAAGTCCAGAAGATGCTGCTTGAGTTCCTACAGCTTGATTTTTTAAATCTGTTATCTTTTTAAATTTTTCACCTGATTTAGTTATTGCAATTTGCTTATTATCTAAATACGGTTCTGAAAAGGCAACTTTCTTTTCTCTTTCAGGTGTTATACTATAACCATTCCATAAACAATCTACGCTTTTATTTTCAAGAGCTTGTTCTTTCATACTCCAATCAATATTTTCAAACTTTGCTTTATATCCTGCTCTTTTAAAAGCTTCATTTGCAAGATCTATATCAAATCCCACTACATTATTTTTGTCGTCTAAAAATCCCATCGGTACAAATGTATTGTCAAATCCAACTACTACCGTTTTATCATTATTAGATTCTTTTTTTTCATCCTTTTTACCAGATGAACAAGCCACCAAGCTTGAAACTGCTATTAATCCAACTGTAGAAAGTAATATTCCTTTTAGTAAATTCTTTTTCATTTTCATTTCCTCCTAATTAATTTTTTTAATATACTTAATTTATAAATTCTATAATCAGTAGATGAAACTTATCTTAACAGTGACGCGCGCAATTTTAATAAGATTTTCTAAACACTTGAAAGATATTTAATAATAAAAAACTCTCATCCCCTGACTATGTCAGAGGACGAGAGTATCAATATCTATTATACTTCGTGTTCCCACCTCTATTTATCATTACCTCACGATAACGACCTCACTAGGTACTAACATACCCTGGTGCTGTAACGGGCACTCCCGTGATAGCCTACTTTAATTCGGTACCAGACTCAAGGATGTGTTCATAATACATCATATATGCGCCTCTCACCATACGGCAACTCTCTGTTTAAATCAATATTACTACTATTTCCTGTCTTCGTCATTTACTAATTTAAATGTTGTATTGAGTTTATTATATTTTTTTGAAAATGTCAATAGCTTTTTAAAATTATTTTATTTTTGCCCATGGAACTATCTCTACATCTCCAAAACAGTAATCTTTAAATCTATTTGTATACTCTCCTCTATAGTTTATTATATATAATATAGATAACTCAATGTAATTTATTCCTAAAAGAATAATATTCCACATATCCTCAAATTCTAGATGAATATTTCTTTTTCTCTTACTTGGATGTACAACTGAATTTCTATAATAAGTTAAGAGATCTACTCCGTCTTCAAAAAAATCCATCACTTCTCCTGATAGATGAACATTTTTAGGAATTTCATTATTTATATGACAACCCTTTAGGAAATGCCTTATATTTTGATTTGCAGGCCTTGAATCATATTCTGCTTGTTTTAATTTGGATTCATCTTCAACTAAAACAACATATGACAGCATTTCTAGTGCAGTCTGCACAGATATTATATTGTTTCCCATATTTATTCCGTTTAAAGCGCCAATATACCAGTCTACTATATTTTGGATAGTACTATTGTAATATGAATTTTCTAACTTCTTACACATTAAGGACATATACTTCTCAAAATTATGGTAATTAGATATTGTAGTTGTCCATTTAAATACAAACCTATAGTCTGTCGACATCATTTTATACCAAGCTCTATATGTATTTTTCCCTTCTCTAAATCCAAAGGCATTTGGTATATTAATGTATCTTCCACAAGAAAAGCTAAGAGCGGTTGAAATCCTATGTATTAAATCATCAATATTTTTTGTTTTAAATGGTTCCATATTATTTTTATATATTCTAGCTGTATGAGTAATTATTGAACCATTTTTTGACACTAATTCACTATGAATTTCCTTATTGTAGTCATAACTTTTATCAATAATTATTTTATATTCGTTTACATTAAATTCTATTCTTCCAGCATATACAAGCTCTCCATATTTGACAAGTTTCCCTGGAATTTTATCCATATTCACTATATCAAATTGAATAAAATCAACAGAACTATCTTTTGATTTTATAATTGTATCATTTATATATCCTAGTATTTTACCATTTTTAAAAGTGTGTATATCAATATCCATAAGTTTGTATCCCACAATTTCCAATTTGGCATTATCAAATGTTTTATAATCAACTAATTCTGATACTTTATCAAATTGATAAACGTCTGCAGAAAAGTTAATGGATACTGGCTCAGTTATCTTATAACTTATAACACCATCACATTTTATTTTTTGATCAGTATATATACAAAACTTCCCACTATAAATTATTATATCTTCATTTATCATATTATCTTTGTATAGAGATTCTATAGCTTCATTAGTTATATTCATAGTATTCCTTTCACTCTTACTTTAATAAATTTTAAAATAGCATGCCCTAAAATAAGAGCATACTATTTCACTTATCTACTTGCTGAATTCAAATCAATTTTTTTAAATTTAGTATCCTTTTTGCCCTTATTCTTAATATCATCAAATGCTCTTGAAAGCATTAATTTTATTCTGTTAAGTTGATTGACAGATGTAGCAGACGCATCATAATCTATTGGTATAATATTAGCTTCTGGATACTCTTTTTTTATACCTTTTATGACCCCTTTTCCTATAATATGATTTGGCAAACATCCAAAAGGCTGCATACATACTATATTATTACATCCACTTTCTAATAACTCAAGCATTTCACCTGGTAATAACCAACCTTCTCCTGTTTGATTTCCTAGCGAAACAAATTTCTTTGTAGATTGTGCTATATCAGAAATTCTTTTTGGAGCTTCAAATCTATTACTTTTTTTCAAAGCTGAGTAGTATGTCTTTTGATACATTTCTATGATTTTTACTATAGCCTTTCCTCCTATCATAGATTTTAGCGAGCCTTCAAGATTTTCTTTTTTGTATATGCTATTGTATGCTGCCGCCAAGAAAAAGTTAATTAACTCAGGCACAACAACCTCTACACCTTCTTTTTCTAATATTGAAATCAAATCGTTATTAGCTATCGGGCTAAACTTTACAAGTATTTCTCCTACAAGTCCTACTTTAGGTTTCTTTATATCTGTTATTTCTAAACTATCAAAATCTTTTACTATTTCCTTTATATTATTTTTAAATTCTCTCATATTAGCTCTTGATAATGAATCTTTGCATCTTTCTACCCACTTTTTATATAAAGCATTTGCACTTCCCTTAAACTTTTCATACGGTCTAACTCTAAGAAGAACTTTCATTAAAAGATCCCCATACAAAACACCCATAACCAACTTATTAAGAAGACCTATGCTTACATGTTCCTTAAGTCCGTTATCTTCAACACCTCTAGCACTTATAGAAACAACTCCTACATTTTCAAAGCCAGCTGACTTAAGTGCCTTTCTTAGAAAAGATATATAGTTTGTCGCTCTACAACCGCCTCCGGTTTGACTCATTAATACAGTTGTGTTATTTGGATCATACTCTCCCGATTTAAGTGCATGTATTATCTGTCCTATAACTATTATAGCTGGATAGCAAGCATCATTATTTACATATCTTAATCCTTCTTCTATAATTTCAGAAGAATTATTATTCAAAACAACTGCATCAAGACCAGAATCGCGTACTGCTTTTTCTATAAACTGAAATTGCATTGGTGCCATTTGTGGTGCCAAAAGTGTATGTTTAGGATTAAGTCTAGTGTTTTTTTGATATTTTAACACTTTAGCTTGCAACTCTGAAGCTTTAACTCCGCTTTTTTCTCTTTCGACAATAGCAGCTTTTAGGGATCTTAACCTTATTTTAGCCGCTCCAAGATTATTTCCTTCATCTATTTTTATTATTGTGTGTATTTTAAATTTTTCATTTAAAATTTCTTCTACCTGCTCTGTCGTAACAGCATCTAAGCCACAGCCGAATGAATTAAGTTGCACCATTTCCAAGTTATCGTGTTCTTTACAAAACGCTGCAGCCTTATAAAGTCTTGAATGATATACCCATTGATCTACCACTCTAAGCGGTCTTTTCATTTTTGCAAGATGACATATAGAATCTTCTGTAAGAACAGCCATTCCTAGAGAATTAATAAGTTCTGGTATTCCATGATTTATTTCAGGGTCTATATGATAAGGTCTACCCGATAAGATTATACCTCTTTTTTTCCCTTTTTCCAAAATTTTAATTGCTTCCTCGCCTTTAGCTCTAATTTCAGCTTTAAATGAGTTATATTCTTTAGTTGCATCATCTACTGCTTCATTTATTTCTGCTTTACTTATATCCGGATAATAATATCTCATAGCACGAAATATTCTTTTTTTCAATTTTTCTTTATCATTTAGTGATATAAAAAAGTTTATATACTTTATATCATTTTCTTCGATAGCATCCAGGTTGCTCTTTATCACTTCTGGATATGATGTAACTACAGGACAGTTGTAGTGATTGTCTGATTCTGGGTCTTCTCTAAATTCATGTGTTACAGACGGATAGAAAATTGTTTTTATTCCCTTCTCAATCAAATCCTCTATATGCCCATGAACTAACTTCGCTGGATAGCATACAGTATCAGATGCGATAGAACTTATTCCCTTTTCAAACATTTTTTTTGAAGATTTCCCTGATAATACAACAGAAAATCCTAATTTAGTTAAAAAAGTATGCCAAAATGGGTAATTTTCATACATATTAAGAACTCTAGGTAGTCCTATTTTACCTCTCTTCGCTTTATTTTCGTCAAGAGATTTATATGAAAAAATTCTTTCGTATTTATATTTATAAAGATTTATCATTTCTTTATCTTTTTTTACTTTTGAGTGCGTATATATAGCTTCTCCAACTTCACACCTATTCCCTGAAACGAATATCTCAGTATCAGAAAATTTATTGATAGTAAGCAAGCATTTATTTGAACAACCTTTACATCTTCTTACACTAGACTCTGTACTTATATTATTTAATTCCTGTTCACTAAGTATATTAGACGCATTTCCATTATAGTTTTCTTTTGATATAAGGGCACAACCAAAAGCTCCCATAAGACCTGCTATATTTGGTCTAGTGACTTTCTTTCCTGTTAATATTTCAAAGGCTCTCAAAACAAGATCGTTGTAGAAAGTTCCACCTTGAACAACTATGTTATCTCCTAAATCATCAACTTCTCTAAGTTTTATTACTTTAAATAGAGCATTTTTGACTACCGAATAGGCAAGGCCTGAAGATATATCTGAAACAGTTGCGCCTTCTTTTTGAGCTTGCTTTACTCTAGAATTCATAAATACCGTACATCTAGATCCTAAATCAACTGGTTTTTGGGCATAGACTCCTTCTTTTGCAAAGTCAACTATGTCCATATGTAAAGATTTTGCAAAGGATTCAAGAAAAGAACCACAACCTGATGAACATGCTTCATTAAGAATTATTTGATCTATAACTCCATTTTTTATCTTTAGACACTTCATATCTTGACCTCCTATATCAAGTATGAAATCAACTTCGGGATCGAAAAATTTAGCAGCTTTGTAATGTGCTATAGTTTCAATTTCTCCATCATCTATTCTTAAAGCCTTTTTTATCAATTCTTCGCCATAACCAGTTACTGTTGCTCGTGCTATATGGCAATCTAAAGGCAACACTGAATATATATCCTTCAAAATATCTATACTCATTTTCAAAGGGCTTCCTTCATTACTTCCATAGTGAGTGTACAGAAGTTCCCCTTCTTCATCTATTAAAACAACTTTTGTTGTTGTAGAACCCGCATCTATACCTAAAAAACAATTCCCTTTATAATTGAGAAGATTTTTTCTTTTCACTTTGGCCCTTTGATGTCTATCTAAAAATTTCTTGTATTCTTCTTCATTTTTAAATAGAGGAACTATTTCATCACTACTCTTATCTTCTAATGTATCTATAGAATTTACTTTTCGAATTAAATCTTGAATACTATTACTCTCTTCATTTTCTGCTAAAAGTGCCGCTCCCATTGCCACATATAATTGAGCATTTTCTGGAAAAATAATGTCCTCGCTACTAAGATTTAATACTCTTACAAATTGCTTTCTTAGTTCTGATAAAAAATATAAGGGACCTCCTAAAAACGCAACTTTTCCTTCTATTTTCCTCCCACATGAAAGTACACTGACAGTTTGCACAACAACTGCATTAAATATACTCATCGCAATATCTGATTTACTCGCACCATCATTTATAAGGGGTTGTATGTCTGTTTTAGCAAATACTCCACATCTTGACGCTATAGGATATATAACCTTAAAATCCTTTGCTAGCTCATTTAACCCTGCAGCATCTGTTTTAAGAAGGCTTGCCATCTGGTCTATAAATGCACCAGTTCCACCCGCACATATACCATTCATTCTTTGGTCAATACCACCAGATAAAAATGTTACCTTTGCATCTTCACCACCAAGTTCAATTACAGCATCTGTTTCAGGGTGAAAGTGATTTATCGACTCTGTACTAGAAATCACCTCTTGCTCAAATTTTATTCCAATTTTCTTTGATAAACCAATTCCGCCTGAACCTGTTATCACTGCTTTGACATTTATATTGCCTAGCTTTTTAAATATATCTTTTAATTGATCACTAACAGCTTTTTTCACATCCGAAAAATGTCTTCTGTATTCTTTATAAAGAATATTTTCATCTTCAGATAAAACTACCGCTTTTACAGTTGTGGACCCGACATCTATTCCTAAATTATAGATACCTTCCATCTCTTACCTCCTAAAAACTTCATTAACATTTTCTATAAAACGCAATTTATAATTATGCTTTATATCTTTTTATTATAACACATAAACTAGATATATACTCAAAATTTAAGCAAAAAATCGAATAAAATAAAGACAACAACCTATTATAATTTAATTTAATATTGTTTAAAATGAATAATACTATAAAAGAAAATGCATTTTTTCATTTTATTATTTTTTCTAAATATTTTGTATATACACTTTTATTTATATTATATAGATTAAATTTTAATATTTGATAACATTTTTTCTTTTAAAAAAACACTTTCTTTTGAAAGTGTTTTTTAAATGTTTATTATTTTGTACAATATATATAAAACGTTTTCTCGGAGTACATATTTTTATTGAGATTAATGAATAGTTTTTATTTTGCTAGTTTATTACTTATTAAATTCACTAAATCAGCTGACCTAACTGCATAAGCCCATTCATTATCATACCAAGAAAGAACTTTTACTAATCCATCTTCCATAACCATCGTTGATAAACCATCAATTATTGAAGATCTGCTATCCCCCTTATAATCTACAGACACTAGTGGTTTATCTGAAAATCCTAATATTCCCTTTAATTCATTTTCAGAAGCTTCTTTCAAAGCTTTATTTACCTCTTCTGCTGTGACATCTTTTTTCTTAACGTTTACAACTAAATCAACTACTGATACAGTCTGAGTTGGAACTCTTAGTGAAAATCCATTTAGCTTTCCTTTCAACTGAGGAAGTACCAATGAAACGGCTTTAGCAGCACCAGTTGTAGTTGGTATTATCGAAGCTCCACAAGCTCTAGATCTTCTAAGATCCTTGTGTGTCTTATCAAGAACTTTTTGATCATTTGTATAAGCATGAACTGTAGTCATCATACCATTTTCGATACCGAATTTTTCATCCAAAACTTTAGCCACTGGAGCAAGACAATTCGTAGTACAAGAAGCATTAGATATTATATTATGTAATTCAGAATTATAATCTTCATGGTTAACACCTAATACTACTGTTATATCCTCTTCTTTCGCTGGGCAAGTTATAACTACTTTCTTTGCACCTGCTTCAATATGTCCAATAGCATCTTTTCTAGTCTTAAACTTACCAGTGTTTTCTACAACTACATCCACTCCTAAATCTTTCCATGGAATTTCTGATGGATGATTTTCTCTAGTAATGGTTATATCTCTTCCGTTAATTGATATACAATCTTCACTCTTAACTTCAACTTCCCCGTCAAATATTCCATAACTTGAATCGTACTTGAATAAATGTGCTAGTGTTTCAGCATTTGCTCTTGCATTAATAGCTACTATTTCAAAATTATAATCATTTGAATTTTCAGCTATTCTTAACACAGCTCTACCTATTCTACCAAATCCATTTAATCCTACTTTTGTTTTCATCAAAATCCTCCGTATAGTATATATTATTTAATTTATTTCTACTCAAATATCTTTCAATCCTAGATAATGAGTTATTAGTATGTAATATATTGTTTTCTTACATAATTATTGTATACTATTTAATTAAATAATGCAATACATACTGGTCTATTTTTACTATTTCATTTTCTTTTAAGCTTTTATGTTTCAATTTAAATTATTCCGTTATTTGCTTAAGTTTTTTTAATTTTAACTTTAAAAAACGAAGGTTTACTTCTAATGGAAATATACCTTCGTTGAAAATTTTTATGTGATTTTATATAAAAAGTGAGTCTAATTAGTCAAAAATATATACTATTTTTGATTAATATATACTAATTAACTACATATTACGCAGTGGGAATTTTATTTTCCTTTATTGTCCCTGCAATAGGTACTTTAATAATCTTCTTTTCTTTGTATAGTAAATCTATTACCTGTCCACTGACTATTACTGCTACTATTGAGTAGATTATCGATTTTACTGGTAAATACGTTAGTGATAGTAATAGAACTGATACATCACTTATTAAATATATTATCCCTATCCTAAATCTCAAGAGTTTAGATAACACTATGGCCAAAGCATCTTCTCCACCAGATGCCCCACCTTCATTCATAATTATAGCACATCCTATACCAACTGATGCTCCTCCAAGAATAGCCGCCAGCAAATCATTATTTACTGTTATTAAAAAACCTATCTTTTCAAGTATTCCGTATATTATAGAAAATGCAAATGATGCATATAAGGTATAGCCAAAAAATTCTTTTCCTAAAACCTTAAAGCCTATTAATATCAGTATCCCATCTATTAATATATTAGATATAGACATCTCCACACCAAATATATTTTTAAGTATAAGGAGTATACCTAATACCCCGCCTTCTGTTATTCCGTTTTGATAATAAAAATTGTATATACCAAACGATAATATAAAAGTCCCTATTGTAACTATACACAGTCTTTTAAATATACACCGTTTGTCCATAAATATAACCTTCCTTTTCTCTTCTGCAATTATTAATTACTTTGAACATCGGAAGTAGCTACTTTCTCTTCTTGTTAAGCTTAACTATGAACATATTATACATAAAAGAAAGGCTATTTACAATAGCCTTTTTGCTTTTGAAATTTATCATTTTTTTCGTTAAGTTTTTAACCTTATTTTTCTTCTTTTTTTGTTATCAATGTTTTTCATCGCTATAAGCTCTTATTTTCAAGCTATATAACGTTTACATATAATTTGATTATTTAATAATATGATTATAAAATTTAGTATCAATGAACTTAAGTTTTTATAAATTTTTTATTTGTTTATTATTACTAAACACGTTTGCGACAGTTACTTGAAAATATGTCTTACACACTACATCCTCTTCATGCATTATTTATTTTAAACATTTAAATTAATTTACAAACATCTACCCAAGTAACAAAATTTTGAGCATATTTTTCAAGTTCTTGACAGTTAAATTCTACAGCGGAATTGCTACTTCCTGCAGCGGGAAAAAAGCTATCAAATCGTTTTAAAGTTTCATCAAGGTACACCTTTACGTTTGCATTTATGCCAAAAGGGCATATCCCTCCTACTTTATGACCAACTATTTCTTCTGCTTCCTCAAATGGTATCATCTTTGCCTTAGATAAAAACTCTTTCTTGAATTTTTTATTATCTATTTTGGCATCTCCAGAAGCGACTATTAATATTGGTCCTTCTTTTCCTATAAAGCCTAGTGTCTTAGCTATTCTAGCTTCTTCCGTTCCAAGTGCTCTTGCTGCAAGTTCAACTGTCGCACTACTTACTTCGAATTCTATCACCTTTTTATCTGCACCTATCTCCTCAAAATATTTTTTCACTTCTTTTACTCCCATAGTTTTTCTCCTTTCCAATCTTACAAATCAGATAGTTTTAAATCTTCTGACTTTTTATGTCCTATTTGTAATACTTCTTTACTAGCTCATTAGGTGAAACTCCATTTCTAAACTGTTTCTGTAAAATTTGCATTTCATACATCGTTAGCAAAACACCTATACAACGAAAAATACCCTTATTCAAAAAACCTCTTCCAGAAAAAAATTTTCTCGATGACGTTATTATTTTAGAATCAATTTGAACCAAAGTTTTAATTTTATTAGCTCTAATAGATATATCGTAGTCCTCCATTATAGGAATTTCTTTAAAACCTCCTAAAGCATCGAACATTTCTCTTGTAAAAAACATACCTTGATCTCCAAAAGCTATTTTTCTTTTGATAGCTCTTTTCCTTGATTGATATCCGCATATCTTCATAAGCCAACTATTGTCATCAAAATATATTGATAAACATCCAAAATATATACCTCTATCTTCAGCTTCAGATATTTTTTTTATTAAATCTTTTTCTACGATACTATCACAATGAAGAAATAATACTAGTTCACCGCTAGATTCTTTATACCCTTTGTTCATTTGAACTGATCTACCTTTTTCAGAGGCTATATATTTTACATTGATACGTTTTGACATTTTTTCTATATATTTTTGTGATTTTTCATCCTTTGATGAGTCAACAAAAATAAGCTCATATATATTATCTACACGCATTAAATTATCCAATAACTTTTTTACATTTTCAAACTCTTTATAAATAGGTACTATTATTGAAATTTTTTTTTTCATTTCTATTTCTCCAAATATATTTTAAGTGTGAGTTGCTAATTTCGACCATGTGAGAAATGTAATATTGAAATAAGCGCAACTCACACAAAAAATCTTTTTATATAAAATTCTCTATTATATTATCTATAAAATCCGGTTTTAAATACTCTCTCAGTTTGTTGAATGTAAATTCATTTATTAAACTTTTCTCAGAATCATTGTACTCTACCCAAGCCATAGCACACCAAGTAAGACCTCTTAAACAATTAAAAATAATATATTTATATACTTTCTCTTTAAATTTTAAGTAAAAATTATCTGATTTAAACTCATATGTAATATTATCGCCTTCATTATAGTATATATTATAATAAACATTTATAAAATTATCTATCTCTTTTTTAGATAAAATTACATTTGTTTTCCAGAAAGTAGTTGTTGGAGCCAAAAAATGTCCCAAATCTTGTTCTTTTTCACCTATAATTGGTTTTTCCCAATCCAAAAGATAGCATTTTTTATCATTAATAATAAAGTTAGAAGAATTTAATTCTGTATTTATAAGAGTTAACTCAGCCTTTTCAAAGGAAACACTTTCCTCTAATTTAACCTTTGCACTATTAAAAATTACTTTTATTCTCTTATCAATATTAGAGTCAAAAAATCTACTAGCCTCGTATTTACTATACATATCTTTACATTCATCTATAATTGCTGCAAAAGGATTTTCAGGTTCTATAAAATCACACTTATAATCAGATTTATACTTGTGTATTTGAGCTAGACAAATAGCTCCATAAGCTAAATCCTTTTCATATTCAAAACTTCTTCCTTTTATGAAATCCATTACTAAAAATTCTTTTTCCAACAATTCTTTAGAGCAGTCTAAAAAAATCGGAATTGGTGTAAGGCCAGTATTTTTTAGATACTCTAAAGCCCTATACTCATATTCTATTTGATTTTTTAGATGCATTTGGCTTCCATAGTTTATTCTCAAAACAGCAGATTCACATATCAATTTATCATCGTATTTTATTTTCAAATCAAGTTTATAATTATAATTATATTCTCCATTTGCTAACTCACTAACATCTATTTTATAGTGGCAAAAATTTAAAGGATAGCATTTCCCCTGAATATATCTCATAATAAAGATATCATTGTTAACAGCATTTTCAACTATTTTTAAATTAACCATGCTCTTATCAATATCCCCTTTCTTCTAAATACTTTCTAGTATTTTCAAAACTCATTTTATTATATTTAGATGAACTAGTAATTTCTTTTAAATCTCTACTTTCATCTAAATCAAGTAATTTTTCGTTTTTATGCACAGTTAAACCAAGATTTTCTGCTAAATTAAGTGTATTTTCTATTACACTTCTATCAACAGGCAATCCTTGCATTTCAAAAATCCCTTTTATAGACATATTACTTCCAATAAGACAATAACCATCATCTTCTGTTGGCGTAAGTACTAAATCCACTTTATCTAAAACCTGAAATGAACTATTAATATGCTTGTAAGACATTTCAGGGATATCTGCACCTATAAGAACGACTCTATCGTATCCCATGTTAAAAACATAGTTCATAGAGTCGTACATTCTAAACCATATATCTTCCCCTCTTTGAGAGAATTTTTTATTTTTTACTGTAAATATTTCAGATAAAATTTCTGCATCACCATTTGGTGTATAAGAAATGAATATATCTGCATCTATTTTTTTTGAGGTTTCATTAAGGTCTTTTAGCATATTTTTATGGAGTTGTGCACATTGTTCTTTACTAAGACATTTTTCTAGTCTAGTCTTTGTGAATCCAGGAATTGGCAATCTCGTAAATATTATTAAGCCCTTTTTCAAATTCTCCTCCTCTATTTCTCTTCTTTTTCACCAGAATTTTGTACTATACAGATATAATCATCATTTTTTTCATTTTCATCAAAATCACTATCTTCAAAAGAGGATTCATCTTGATGAGAACAAGCATCATCATAATAAATTTCATTATTTAACTTGGCATCAATCATTTCATCAATACAATCTCTTAGTTCTTCAAGATCTTCTAGATTTATATCTGTTATATCTATATCCTCTTTTTCAGATAAACTTTCATCAAAAAAATCTTTTATATCGTCCTCATTTTCCTTATAAAACTTGTATCCAACTGCTCCTGCAGCAGCACCTAATATTGCTCCTAACAATAATTTTTTCATATGATTCAGCCTCCTAAAATAAATAAATTTAGAGTCTACACTATATCAAGACCACACTCTTGCAAAAATTCAACTGGGTCTTCAAACATTAGCTGCATATGACTCATACCTTCTACTATTCTTATTTCTCCAGACTTAAGATTTCTAACTTCAGGAAGATTTATCTTTGCCTTATCCTTTTCTCCAAACAAAAATCTTACCTTTGTTCCCTTTCTATACAACTGCGATGGCAAGGTGTAATCATAACATGAATACGAAATATCTTTTAAAGATTTTTTATCCATTCCTTGATACACCTTCAAACAATATTCTTCTTCTTTACTGCTTAAGTACCTATATTTCTCAGAATTCTTAAATGCATTCATTCCCATCTTCTTCATTTTTTTAACCATCTTTTTTAACTCACAATAAAATAAGAAACCATGAAGCTTGCTGCTTTTTAAAGCAGGCGAATCTAATGCCGCCCTATCTATTTTCAACCACTGCTCCTTTAATATCTCAAAAGCAACTGAAGAACCATAAGATGATCCTAAAAGAAATGCTATTTCTTTTATATTATTTGTTTTCAACCACTTAATTATTTCATCGGCCTGCATTCTTGTTGATACAAAATCAGTATGTGGATATGTCAAACCATTTAGATTAGGAATTACTACATAATATTTATCCATCAATAATGGTAAAATTTTTTTATAACTGGTAACACCCGGATAAAAAATACTATGCACCAACAGGGCAACTGGCTTATCCGAATTACCAAAAGTTTCTATTTTCATTTCTTCCTCCTAGAGTAAATTAGTACTTTTGATAAGATTATTATCTATCAACTAATATACAACCTAAGGTATTAAATGTCAATCACTTAATCATAATGCATATTTCTTTTGATTGCTTGCAACTTTCTATTTATTTTTAAAGTTTAAAGTGAAATTTATATACTTTCATTTTCATTCTAGAAAGAAGACTTTTCATTTTTCCACATAGGCAACTTTCATATCTGAATAAATTATATCATATATAAA
>JAHHSS010000034.1 GCA_020025095.1 Peptostreptococcus sp. | reverse complement strand
TACTTAAACCAATACAAGATATTTAAAAATAGTTTTCAACCCCTCCACAAACTTCCAGATACGTTCTGACGTGGAGGTTTTTTTATACAAAAAATCAAATTATTATACTTTTATCAATACATTTTATAGTAAATTTACCTATCTTGAGGTATATTTTACTAAAATATAGAGGTGGTTATTATGTCGAGAAATCCTGAATTAGAAAAACATCTTTCATTTGAAGAGCAAATTGATTTGTTTATTAAAAGAGGAATGTTTGTAGAGAATAGAAAAAAAGCAGCAAAACTTTTAATGGATATTGGTTATTATAAGCTAAAAGATTTTGCATATCCCTTTGCAAAAATAAACAAAAAAAGAGAAAATATTGAATACTTTAATATATCTTTTAATGAAGTTGTCTTTAGATATAATCAGGATAAGGATTTTAGACTATCACTTTTACATGCAATTGAGGATATTGAAGTTTCTATCAAAACACAAATTGGACATACTTTAAGTGGAAAATACGGTTCAATGGGGTATTTAAACTTTGCTTCCTGGTCGAATAGAGAAAGTAATGATAGAAAAAAAATAAATAGCATCGAAAAGCAATTTAAAAATACTTTGCAAAATTCCGTAAAAAGAGTTAAAAGGTCGGAATTCGAGCATTATAATATTATAGGGGATTTCCCAACTGTTTGGGTAATGGTAGATATAATTTCATTCGGTGATGTAATTAAACTTTTAGATTGTATGTCAACATCAAACCTCAAAGAAATAGCCAGCCATTACAACTGCACAAAAAATGAACTTTTAGGTTGGATGAATCTTATAAAACTCGTAAGAAATATTTGTGCTCATAATAAAAATGGTATCGATATACAAATTAAAACTATGCCTCCAATAAAAAGTGATTGGAAAGAATTTTTATTTTTATACAAAGACGGGCAAGCTAGTAATAGAATTGCTCTTGTTCTATGCATTGTAATGTATCTTGTTCATCAAATAAATCCAAATTATAATTTCAATTATATATGGAAACCTCTTGACAATCTTATTAATAAAAATGATAAAATTGCCATGAGGTATGGATTTAAAAATTATGAATCAACTTTAAAACTCAGAGAATATATTGCTAATTTGAGAAGATAGAATTTATCTAACATTCAGAATTTCTGACTATAAAGGACTCATAAAAATATAATAATATCATCCTAATAGCTATTTTTAGGATAAACATTATTTAGTAAAAAATAAACACCGACACCGATAATTTAGTTAATTTTTCGGTAGTCGGTGTTTTTATTAATATCTGGCCCTTCCTATTGAGTAGTAGTTAACTCCATGTTCTTCCATTATTTTAGGGTCATAACAGTTTCTTCCATCATAAACAGTAGGGTTTTTCATTAGCTCTATAAATTGACTAGCTTTTATTTTCTTTATTTCTTCCCACTCAGTCATAACAAAACATATATCAGCATCTTTTAACGCCTCTTCTATATTATAGCAATAATTTATTCTATCTCCATATATTTTTTTAGCATTGTCAAGACCAACTGGATCATAAGCAAATACATTAGCATCCCTTTCTAAAAGACTATCTATATTCACAAGTGAGGGAGCTTCTCTTAAATCATCTGTTCCTGGTTTATATGTCACTCCAAGTACAGCTGCCTTTAATCCTTCAAAATTTTCTATTTCTTCACTCGCTTTTCTTATTAACTTTAACTTCTGTGCCTCGTTAACTTCTATTGCAGCACTTACAGTTTTTAACTCATATCCATTTGAATTTGAAAGCCAATGAAGAGCTTTTGTATCTTTAGGGAAACAAGAACCACCATATCCTATTCCAGCTCTTAAAAATTTTGCACCTATTCTATCATCAAAACTCATACCATATGCTACATCTTCAACATTTGCACCTACAATTTCACATAAATTAGCTATATCACTCATATACGAAATTTTAAGCGCCAAAAAGTCATTCGATGCGTATTTAATCATCTCTGCTGAATTTCTATTAGTAAATACCTTTGGTGAATCAAATCCCTCATATACTTTTTCAAGAATTTCCTTTGCTTTATTGCTTTCTGTTCCAATTACTATTCTCGATGCTTCTAGAGTATCCCTGACAGCAGTTCCTTGAGCAAGAAACTCTGGATTAGACGCAAGCTCAATCCAAACATCATTTTTTAAGTGCTTTTTAATATATTTTTCTATTGTTTCATTTGTCCCTGCAGGAACTGTAGATTTGATTACAACAAGGCAATCTTTTTTTACAAAATTAGAAACCTGTCTTGCAACCTGCTTTATATACTCTAAATTTGCTGAACCATCTGATCTTTCAGGTGTTCCAACTGCTATAAAGATAACATCTGCATCCTTGTATGCGATCTCACTATCTGTTGTGAAATCTATATTACCTTTTTTTAGACTATCCTCTAAAATTTCTTCAAGATTTTCTTCATATATGGGAGATTTACCCTTTTTCAAACTTTCTATTCTATTTTCATCTATATCTACACAAATAATATCATGAATGCCTTTATAAGCTAAACACGCTCCTGTAACTAAGCCAACGTACCCTGTTCCAGCAATAGCAATTTTCATACAAATTCCTCTTTCTATTTTATTCTATTTTTTTATCTTTAGTATTTCATCAAATATTCTATCACAGTTATGTGAGTCTCTAATATTAAAATCTTTATTTATCCTATCAAGATATTTATCTTCCAACTTAAAATCTGTATCCATAAGTTTTATCAAATAATCTACTAAATCATCTTCATCTGAGTAAACTGGTCCAAATCCGTCTTTTTCATAATCAAAATACCCCATTTTATAGTGTTCTTCTATTGAATCAAATTGATAGTAAGCTTGAGGCTTTCTCATATATGCAAAATCGAATTGAATAGATGAAAAGTCAGTAACCATAGCTCTTGAACTTTTTAAAAGACCTTGCACGTCATATCTATCTTTAGATGCTAATATTAATTCTGAATTATCGCAGTCAAAACAGTCTATGTATGGCTGTATTTCATAATGTGGATAAAAAATTAATTTTATATTATGCTCTTTTAAAGCCTTTTCTAATCTCTTATTATTTATAAGTGAATTAAATCTTTTAAAATATTCACTACCTTTAAATAAATTCACATCTCTTCCTTCATTCTTCATATAAGAGGGAGTAATGATATTCTTCCTCCATGTAGGCATTATTAAAATTTCATCTTTTAACTCAAACTCATTTAGTTTATCATATCTTGCAATTCCTGTTTGAACTACTTCACCTTTACTATAACCATACTTGCTAGAAGAAATAGACTCATATTCTCTTTTCGTAGTAGTTACGAATAAATCTGCCTTTATCTTATTTTTTGCAAGAAATTCACTTAAATCATGAAGTATAACCCCATGTTGTAAAAATATAAATATTTTTTTATCACGTCTATCTATTATAAGCTTATAAAGTCTATAACTCCAAGGCTCAAGAAAGCCTGCATGAGAAGAGATAGCATATTTAGCTAATATATATGCTATTTTATGTTCAAAACTTCCATAAGGTATTAATCTATCCTCATATGGAAGAAGTTTTTTGTAATCATCACCAGCAGCTTCTTTGTCTATCACATACCTTGCATTTATCTCTGGATGATTTTTACAAAGGTATTCAAAAAAACAAAATCCATTATCTTTTGCTTCTGTCCCTCTTTCTGATATAATCCAAAGGTCTTTATATTTGGGATTATTTTTATAAGCTTTTGCTTTAAAGTTATAATACATCATACTAAAGGCTTGTTTTGTAAGCCTTACAATTTTTTCTAATTTTTCTCTTATTCCCATAAAAACAACCATTCCTATTTTTTATTTTAAACAATTAACTTAAATAACCGCTAACCTATTACATTATATCATAAGTAATTTTTTTTTAAAAGAATCACATAAAAGCCCCTTTTTATAATATTTTCACTTATCGATTCATATACTATATTTTGATAAATACTGCTAGATCATCTGATTATAACTTTCAAAGAATTTTTTTTGTTTCAGCTCATAAAAAATACCTTCCGATATAAATATATCGGAAGGTATAACTAAAGAAATATTACTGCATAACGCTCTGACACGCTGTTATTATACTTAACTTGTAAACATCTTCTGCGTTACAACCTCTAGATAAATCAGTTATTGGCTTGTTTAATCCCTGAAGTATTGGTCCCAATGCTTCAAATCCACCTAATCTCTGAGCTATCTTATATCCTATATTTCCAGCTTCTAAAGATGGGAATATGAATACATTAGCTTGTCCTGCTACATTAGAGCCTGGAGCTTTCTGCTTTCCGACAGATTCAACTATTGCAGCATCAAACTGTAATTCTCCATCTAATTCTAATTCTGGATCTAATTCGTGAGCAAGTTTTGTAGCTTCTTCAACCTTAGTAGCTAACTCATGCTTAGCTGATCCTTTAGTTGAGAAACTTAACATGGCAACCTTTGGATCTATTCCAAACATCTTAGCTGTCTTTGCACTCTCTACTGCAACACCTGCTAAACCTTCAGCATCTAGTTCTATATTTATTGCACAATCGCCAAATATGTATTTAGTATCACCCTTCATCATTACAAATGCACCACTTGTTCTTGATACACCTGGCTTAGTCTTTATTATCTGAAGAGCTGGTCTTACAGTATCACCAGTTGAATGAACTGCTCCACTTACCATTCCGTCAACCTTGCCCATATAAGTAAGCATTGTACCAAAATAGTTTTCATCAAGAAGTTTCTTCTTAGCATCTTCTACAGTTGCTTTTCCCTTTCTTCTTTCAACAAAAGCATCTACCATAGCATCAAATTCTTCATAGTTAGCTGGATCTATTATTTCAACACCTTCTATATCAATGTTTTTTTCAGCAGCTACTGCCTTAACAGCATCTACACCACCTACTAAAACTGGTACTAATATACCTTCCTTGTGTAATCTTGAAGCAGCTTCAAGTATTCTTGGTTCCTTTCCTTCTGGTAGTACTATTCTTACATTCTTACCTTCAATTTGAGCCTTTAGGCTTTCCATTAATTCCATTTCATACCTCCAAATATTTATTTAATACGGCTTATTTATTATTTGCCGTATTTAAATCTATCATTACGCAAGTTACTGTAGGCATATATTCTCTACTATCCCTCAGTTTTGCGTCTTTTAGCTTGATTCCTAAGTAGGCAATAGCGGTAAATACAAAACCGATAATCATGCTATATACCTCTAGCATATTACCACTTACTATATTTTTAAGAACATAATATCCACCTATTGTTCCAATAATTAATGCTATAAGTGGTATTCCATACATTATGGCTAAAGCTTTCATTATATTTACTTTTTCCATGCTAACCTCTACATAGTCACCCACTTTGGCTCCGATTGAATTGTCAACTTCTACAATAATATCTTGAGATTCACTGTTTGTCTTCGAACTGAAGCATTTTCCACACTTAGCTCAGGCTGACTCTCTTTTCATCTTAAATTTTGCAGTTTTTTCATCGACAATCTCAACAATGTATCCTCTTTGATCCATCTTTTAACCTCGTTTTCCATTACACAACTTATAAATAAACTTATTGAAAATAAGATACTATTCTTCTATCTTGCTTTCTTCAATATCTATTTTGATGCTTAGCTCCTTTAACTGCTCATCATCAGCGAATGATGGAGCGTTAGTCATAGGGCAAACAGCATTCTGATTCTTAGGGAATGCTATTACCTCTCTTATATTATCTGCACCTGCAAGTAACATTACAAGTCTATCTAATCCAAATGCAAGACCTCCATGTGGTGGAGTTCCAAACTTAAATGCGTCCAAAAGGAAGCCAAATTTATTGTAGGCTTCTTCATCAGTGAATCCTAAAGCTCTAAACATCTTCTGTTGAACTTGAGCATCAGATATTCTTATAGAACCACCACCTACTTCATAGCCATTCATTACAATGTCATATGCCTTAGCTCTTAGCTTATGCTTATCACCTGTTTCTAAGTCATCAACATCTTCATCTAGTGGTGAAGTAAATGGATGATGCATTGCTGCAAATCTTCCTGTTTCTTCATCTTCTTCAAATATTGGGAATTCTGTAACCCAAAGCATATTGAATTGATTTTTATCTGCTAATCCTAACTTATCAGCAACTGCTATTCTTACTTGTCCAAGGGCATTAAATACAACTGAATTCTTGTCCGCTACAAATAAAAGAAGGTCTCCTTCTTTTGCATTCATTGCACTTACTATACTTGCAAGTTCATCTTCTGTAAAGAATTTTGCTATAGGAGAAGTTATACCTTCTTCAGTTAGCTTCATCCAAGCTAGCCCTTTAGCTTTGTAAGTCTTTGCATGGTCTTCTAAGTGAGAGATAGCTTTTCTTGTGAAGCTTTCAGCTCCCCCTTCTACATTTATACCTCTTACAGAATATCCTTCCTTTGAACATCCTGAAAATACCTTGAAACCACAGTTGGCTACTAATTCTGTAATATCTACAAATTCCAGACCATATCTAGTATCTGGTTTGTCTGAACCAAATCTTCTCATAGCTTCTGCATATGTAATTCTAGGGAAAGGAGTTTCAATATCTTTATTTAAAACTTGCTTAAATATTTCTTTAAGCATCCCCTCCATTATTTCCATTACATCTTCTTCCTCAACAAATGACATTTCACAATCTATCTGAGTAAATTCTGGCTGTCTATCAGCTCTTAAATCTTCATCTCTAAAACACTTTACTATTTGGAAGTATCTATCCATACCACTTACCATTAATAGCTGCTTGTATAACTGTGGTGATTGTGGAAGCGCATAGAATTTTCCTTCATTTACTCTTGATGGAACAAGATAATCTCTTGCACCTTCTGGAGTAGGCTTTACTAAAAATGGTGTTTCTATTTCACAGAAATGATTATCTGATAAATAATTTCTTACCACGTTTGCAACTTTGTGTCTTAGCATAAGGTTTCTCTGCATCTTAGGCTTTCTAAGATCTAAGTATCTATACTTCAATCTTAGAGCTTCACTTACTTCATCATCATCTTTTATATATATCGGTGGTGTCTGTGATTCATTAAGCAATCTAATTTCTTCTGCAAATATTTCAATATCTCCAGTAGGCATATTTGGATTTTTAGACTGTCTCTCACACACCTTACCTCTTACTGCTATTACATACTCACTACCTAACTTTTCAGCCTTTTTGAAAGCTTCTTCACTTACATCTGTGTCGAATACTACCTGAGCTATTCCACCTCTATCTCTTAAATCAACGAAAACAAGTCCACCAAGGTTTCTCTTTTTCTGAACCCATCCCATTATTATTACTTCTTTCCCTATGTCAGAAGCTCTTAAATCTCCTGCATAAGATGTTCTCTTAAATCCTTTTAAATTATCCAATTAAAGTACCTCCAATTTATAGTTCCTTTTTAAGTTCTTTTACAATTTCACTTATTCTTATTAATTTTTGTTCTCCAGTTTCCATATTTTTAAGTGATGCCTCATCCTTTTCTAATTCGTCATCACCTATTACTATGGTATACTTAGCATTTATTTTATTAGCATACTTAAATTGAGCCTTTAAACTTTTATCAAGATGATCTTTATCTGCAGATATATAGTTGCTTCTAAGTTCTTTTAAAATAGCAAATGATTTTAACTTAGCGTTTTCTCCTATTGTTACAATAAATATATCTGTAGTGTCAGGTTTTTCAATCTCTATATTATTTGCTTCAAGAGTTAGCATTAATCTTTCTGCTCCCATAGCAAATCCTATTCCACTATAACCCTCCGGACCACCTATCTGTTGAACAAGACCATCATATCTTCCACCACCACAAACTGTAGACTGGCTTCCTAACCCATTTGCAATTATCTCAAATGCTGTTCTCTTATAATAATCAAGTCCTCTTACTATTTTTTTATCTACTTCATACTTAATTTCCATTTCATCTAAATACTTCTTTAGCATATCAAAATGCTCTTGACAATCCTCACACAAATTATCTGCAATCAAAGGAATGTCCTCTATATTAGCCTGGCAAGTTTCGTTCTTACAATCTATAACCCTCATAGGATTTTTCTCTCTTCTATCATTGCACAAATCACAAAGTAAGTCTGACTTAGCTTCAAGATATTTTTTCAATTTTTCATTATATGCTTTTCTGCATACTGGACATCCTACTGAATTTATAGAAACACTAAGATCCTTAAGTCCCAACTCATTTAAATATTGCATAGCAAGCTCTATTGCCTCTGCATCTAGGGATGGTGTGTCACTTCCAATAGCCTCTACCCCAAACTGATGAAATTGTCTTTGTCTTCCTGACTGGGGTCTTTCATATCTAAAACAAGGAATTATATAAAAAAGCTTTGTGGGTTGTGCATCTGCATACATTTTATTTTCAATAAAAGCTCTTATAACGCCCGCTGTCCCTTCTGGCTTCAAAGTAATATTTCTATCCCCTCTATCTTTAAATGAATACATTTCCTTTTGTACTATATCTGTTGTATCGCCTACCCCTCTTTGAAATAACTCAGTATGTTCAAAAATAGGTGTTCTTATCTCCTCATATCCATAAAGCGCGCAAAGTTTTCTAAATTTATCTTCAAGGTAACTCCACTTATATGATTCTGAAGGAATTATGTCTTTCGTTCCCCTTGGAGCTTTAATCGCCATTTTTCTCTACCTCCCTATATTTTTTTAGTATCATATCATCTACCCTTTCTAGGTAGACCTCTAGATTTTTTACATCATCTACTCTTTCTATTCTATTTTCATCTAGGTAAACAAATTTTGAAACCGCACCCGCACCTATTGCATAGTTCGACTGCCTTTCCTCCATTATCTGCATATTATATAGACATTCATATCCTTCTTTTGCATAACCTATATTTTCAAGATTTCCAAGCATATGTTTTTGTCTATACATATAATATGGGTTATAATTATACTTTTCCATATACTCCCTAGATAAAGATATCATATCTATAATTGTTTGATATCCTATCAATGCATCTTTATATGATTCCATATTTATGTTTAAATCTGATGCTCTCTTTAAAGCCAGAGTATGAACTGTTACACTCTCAGGATTTAAAGAAACAATTTCTTTCATGGTATTTTCAACCATATCAAGGTTTTCTCCCGGTAAGCCTAAAATCAAATCCATATTTATATTATCAAACCCCAATTCTCTTGCCATTTTAAAGCACTCTCTTATATCTTGAACACTATGATTTCTTCCAACAAAATCAAGTGTTTCTTGATTCATAGTTTGAGGATTAATACTTATTCTTGAAACACCATTTCTTTTTAAAGCTTCTAATTTTTCTTTTGTAATGCTATCTGGTCTTCCTGCCTCAACAGTAAATTCTTTGATTTTTGTTAAGTCCATTACTTTAAACAAACCTTTTATAAGGTATTCCAAATCATCTGCTTCAAGTGCAGTCGGAGTTCCCCCTCCTATATAAAGGCTTTCTATTTCCTTTCCTTGTTTTTTTATTATATCAGCCACTCCTCTTGCTTCTTTTAAAACAGTTTCAACATACTGATGTCTATAACTCCCAAATTTTGCTAGAGGATGAGATGGGAAAGAACAATATAAGCATCTTGTAGGACAAAAAGGAACACTTACATATAAGGAAATCTTATTTTCGTTTGTTGGATATATGAAATTTCTTTCTCTAAGAGCTATATCTGTTATTAGGTTTAATTTTTCATCACTAATAAGATATTCTCTTTTCATATTTTCTTTTATACTTTTTATATCCATTCCATCATCTAATAATTCTTGAACTATCTTGACTGGTCTTATTCCCGTAAGAATTCCCCAAGGAACATTTGCATCAAATTTTTCATTTAAATAATAATACATACTTCTTTCGATTATTCTTTTAGATATTGCTCTAATATTATTATCTAATTTTTTATTAGTTTTTGCAAATATTTTTTTATTATGCTCATTATTGTCTACTATTACTGTAGATATATTACCACTTTTTGCCGAATCTGTCATTCTATATTCTGAATTTAAAATATTTTTATTTCCTAAAGTATTCGCTTTTTCTAAAATAATTTTATTTTTTTCTTCATCATCAATTTCTCTTATATATATTTTCTCATTTATTTCTTTTTTATAAGTTTCAATAGAGTCCTTAAAAACAGTAGTCCTTGTAAAAATATCAACATATTCTTTTTTTCTGTCAACTTTTAACTCATTAACCACTATTTCAGAATTTTCGATATCTTTGATAACGTCAAAATCTTCTGAGCCATCCATAAAGGAAAACTCAGAAGAAAATAACTTCAAAAATTCAGCGACTTCGTATTTATAATCATGTCCTTTTAATAAAACTTGCATACTAATTCACCAATTTCATATAATAATTGTTTTTCTTTTCTTTAGCTATTGTACTTGATGGACCATGTCCAGGATATATTATCATGTTTCCATCTAATTTAGATAATTTCTTAAGGGATTTTAACATTTTTTCATAGTCCCCTCCATACAAATCAGTTCTTCCTATAGAACCTAAAAACAATGTGTCTCCTGTAAAGACTTCATTACCATGAACTATACACATTCCACCTGTAGTATGACCTGGTGTATCTATAAATGTAAATACATTTTCTCCTAGTTTCAATTCATCTCCTTCTGACACATATATATCTGCATCAAATTCAATAGCATTTGTATAAAAATCACTACTTAAATTCTTTTTTGCATCTAAAAGCATTTCTCTTTCATCTTTATTTGCGACCACTTTAGCTCCAGTGATTTTTTTCAATTCCTGAACATCTGCAATGTGATCCGCATGTGAATGAGTGACTATTATATACTTAACTTTAAGGCTTTTTTCTTTTATAAACTCTAGCTCTTTTTCAAGACATAGAGCTGGATCTATGATTACTGCCTCCAAAGTGTTTTCGTCATAGTATATATATGTATTTTCTTGCATCATTGAATCAACAAATACTTCTATCTTCATTGACTTCCTCCTAAAAATTTTTCTTAGAATCAATCAGGAGTGTTACTGGTCCATCGTTTATCAACTCAACCATCATATGAGTTTAAAATTTTCCAGTTTCTGTTTTTATCCCCATAGCTCTAGCTTTTTCAACAAAATCTATGTAGTATTTATCTGCTTTTTCAGGTCTTGCAGCCTCACTAAAACCTGGTCTTCTTCCTTTTCTACAATCTCCAAATAATGTAAACTGGCTTACAACAAGAAGTTCTCCTTCTACATCCTTTAGAGAAAGATTCATTTTCTCGTTTTCGTCCTCAAATATGCGGAGATTCACTATTTTTTCAACCATATATAAGGTATCTTTTTCAGTGTCATCTTCACCTACTCCTAACAAAACTAATAGACCTTTTTTAATTTCTCCCGTAACTTCTCCATCTACTTTTACATTAGATGAAACAACTCTCTGTACTACTGCTCTCATTGTCTCTCCTAACTATTTTCTATTTCTATTTTCCATTTACTCTTCTAGCTGATTCTACACCTGGTATGTTTTTAATTTTTTTCATAACATCGCTTAATTGTTCTTTTCCATTTACTTCAAGTATTAAAAATACATTAATACCAAGTTCATGACCTTTTCTTGCATATATACCGGTAAGACTTATTTTCTCATTATTTATAACATGGGTAATTTCATTTACCATTCCTCTTCTATCAACTGCTGATACTTCTATTTCAGCTTCAAATCTAGAATTGTTATCTTCAACCCATGATACTTTTACCATTCTACTAGAATCTTTTTCCTTATCTCTAATTACATTTTCACAATCTACTCTATGTACTGTAACTCCTCTCCCCCTTGTAATATACCCAACTATATCATCTCCAGGAAGCGGATTGCAGCACTTAGCAAACCTGACATATATTCCTTCCAGCCCGTCAACATTAACTACGGTGTGTCTTTTCTTTTCACCTTTTTTCTGCTTTATTTTTGATTTTTCTAGTTCTATATTATGCTTTTCAACATCTTCTTCAAGGTTTGCATTTACTTCCTTTTCTTGTTGCCTTTCATTTTTCAAAAGTATATCCTTAACTTTGGCAAGAACTTGGTTTGGTGCAATCCCCCCATACCCTATTGTAGCTAGAAAATCATCATAATCTGGCTGATTGAATTTTTTCCCGACTTCTTTCAATATATTTATAATTTCTGGATCATTTCTATTTATATCATTTCTTTTACACTCTTTATCAAGAAATTCAATACCTCTTTCGATATTTTCTTCTCTACGTTCTTTTTTAAAAAACTGTCTTATTCTATTTCTTGCATTCGGAGTTTTTACTATATTCAGCCAGTCCCTGCTTGGTCCCGGAGAATTGGCTGAAGTTAAAACCTCCACAATTTCTCCATTTCTCAAATTATATTCAAGAGGGACAATTCTTCCATTTACCTTTGCTCCTACACAAGCATTTCCTATTTTTGTGTGTATTCTATATGCAAAGTCTATCGGTGTTGCCCCATTTGGTAGCTCAACCACATCTCCTTGAGGCGTAAAGACATAAACTTGTGTGCTAAAAACATCATCCTTCAAAGCATCTAAAAATTCATGTGGGTCAGTAACATCTTTTTCCCACTCCATCATCCTTCTAAGCCACTGTAACCTTTCGTCAGCTTTTGAAACGTCTTTATCTGTTATGCCTTCTTTATATTTCCAATGGGCAGCTATACCGAATTCTGCAATATCATGCATTTCATGTGTTCTTATCTGTATTTCTACAGGCTCTCCATCAGGACCTACTACTGTAGTATGTAATGATTGATATAGATTCGGTTTAGGCATAGCTATATAGTCTTTAAATCTTCCTGGAATTGGCTTCCAAAATGTATGTACTACCCCCAAAACTGCGTAACAATCTTTTACTGAATCTACTAATACTCTAACTGCTGTCAAATCGTATATTTCATCAAAGCTTTTATGCTTATTTTTCATTTTTCTATAAATACTGTAAAAATGTTTAGGTCTTCCATATACTTCACATGGTATTTCCATCTTTTCAAAAGTTTTACTCAACAATTCAACTATATTTTGTATATATATTTCTCTCTGTTCCCTCTTCATTTTTACTTTTTTTACAAGCTCATAATATCCATTAGCATCTAAATATCTCAACGATAGGTCTTCAAGTTCCCATTTTATCTTTGATATACCTAGCCTATGAGCGATCCCTGCATATATGTCCAAAGTTTCCTGTGCCTTGTATTTTGCTTTTTTAGGATCCATATATTCAAGAGTTCTCATATTGTGAAGTCTATCTGAAAGTTTAATAAGAATTACTCTCATATCTTTAGCCATTGCCAAAAACATCTTTCTTAAATTTTCTGATTGAGATTCTTCTTTCGTCATATATTTAATTTTACCAAGCTTAGTTACTCCATCTACAAGTATGGCAACATTTTTTCCAAACTCTTTTTCAATGTCTTCTAATTCATAATCAGTATCTTCTACAACATCATGTAAAAGACCTCCGCATATTGTATCTTCATCTAATTGCATATCTGCTAGTATATTAGCAACAGCCTTTGGATGAATAAAGTACGGTTCACCAGACTTTCTGAATTGACCTTCGTGTGCTTTTTTCGCTAAATTATAAGCTCTTGCCACCTTATCAAAGTCAGCATTTGGTGAATATGTTTTTATTTTTTCTATTAAGTTTTGCAGATCTTCATCATACATAATATCACCTCTCTAAAATAAAAATTCGCTAAAATTAATAAAAAGCGACAAGAATAAGTAATTATTCGGCATAGTGTATAAGAGAATTTACTTCATATCCCTCAAGATGTTTTCTTCCATCAAGAAAATCAAGCTCTATAAGAAATTCTATATCTACAACTTCACCGCCTAATTTTTCTACCATTTTAGTAGCCGCCGCTATTGTACCACCTGTAGCAAGTAAGTCATCTACTATTGCTACTTTTGTGCCAGGTTTTATTGCATCTTTATGAATTTCAAGAGTATCAGTTCCATACTCAAGACTATATTCATAAGATAAAACCTCTGCTGGAAGTTTTCCAGGTTTTCTAATTGGAACAAATCCTATTCCTAATTCATAAGCAACTGGAGTTCCCACTATGAAACCTCTAGCCTCTGGACCTATTATCACATCAGCACCCTTGGCTTTAATATTTTTCGCTATTTCCTTTATAATATATCTAAAAGCCTCTCCATCCTGTAATAAGGTAGTGATATCCTTAAATCCTATTCCTTCTTTTGGAAAATCTTGTACATTTCTTATTTTTTCTTTTAAATTCATTTATTCCTCCACTTTGACTAATTGATAACTTTTCTTGAATTAAAAAAATTAACTATACTACTTTCTTCCAAATTAAGCTTTTTTTCCGGCTTTGGAAGTACTTCAAATTGAAATAAGTCTTTACCATAGTCCACACTATACTTTATGAGATTTTCATTTGATAATACCTTAAGTATTATATGAACCTTAATAGGAGAAAGATTCAATTGATGTATAAATTCGCTATAACTCATACTAAGCCCCCTATTTGCAAGGAAAAACTTATATGCTAAGACAAATTCATCTCTGTTTAAGAAACTTTCCCTATTCTTATTATTAATGTATATATAGTCACTAGAATCGAAATTTATCAAAAATTCCGATTCACTTTTCTTAGATTCTAAAATATATTCTA
>JAHHSS010000033.1 GCA_020025095.1 Peptostreptococcus sp. | reverse complement strand
CTTTATTACGCACGAACACAGCGACCACATAGGCGGTCTTAAAACGATTTTGAAGAATTACGATATTCCCGTAATATCGGATAAAAGGATTCTTGATAAAATAATAGAAAAAAGTTTAAAACTAACAGATTTTAATTAAAAGCAAAAATAATATGGTATTTTTCCTGTAAATGTTGTAAAATATAATTAGTTTTTATTTTTATATTTAAATAGGGACGTAATCAGACCAAGAGGGTCGATTATACAATTAACAAAGTTAAATTAATGAGTATATAATGGAGGTTTTTTATGAAAAAGGAAGTAACAATTATCAATGAAACAGGTTTGCATGCAAGACCAGCTAGTATGTTTGTAAAAGAGGCATCAAAGTTCAAGTCATCTGTTGAACTTATACATGATGGTGAAAAGGTAAACGCTAAATCAATAATGGGTATAATGAAGTTAGGTTTATCAAAGGGAACTACAATTGAAATAGAAACTATTGGTGAAGATGAAGAACTAGCTCTTGATACTATGGTTAAGCTAGTAGAAGATGGTTTCGGTGAAAAGTAATAGCAAGAAATAAGGCAAGATGTTAAGGGCTTTTGCCCTTAACATTTTTTATAAAAATTAGTTGTTTTAAGTTTTTAATAAAGAAAATGATTTCACAATATATTATTTATATGAAAGTTGATTATGGTAAAGTTAAACAGAAGGAAAAATCTTAACTTCTGTAGTTATATGAAAAGTTTGGAGGAAGATTAAGATGATGAAAGGTATAGGCGCATCACCAGGAATTGCAATAGGTAAGGCTTTAGTTATTGAAGAAAATGAAATTGTAATAGAAAAAAAGGCGATAACAGATATAGATGCAGAAGTAAAAAAATTAAAGGATGCAGTAGAGCTTTCAAAGGCGGAATTAACTGCTGTTAAGGAAAAAGTTGCCAAAGAGGTAGGAGAAGAGGAATCTGAAATATTTGGAGCGCATATCTTAGTTTTAGAGGATCCTGAATTTATAGGAGAGGCTGAAAATAAGATAAAAAATGAATCAGTAAATGCTGACTATGCTCTAAATGAAGTAAAAGATATGTTTGTGTCTATTTTTGAGGGAATGGACAATGCATATATGAAAGAAAGAGCTGCAGATATTAAGGATGTTACAGGAAGAGTACTAAGACATATTCTTGGAATAAAGGTAGTGGATTTGTCTTCATTAGGAGAAGAAGTAGTACTAGTAGCTCATGACCTTACTCCATCAGATACAGCTACAATGGATAAGTCAAAAGTACTAGGTTTCCTTACAGACATTGGAGGAAGAACTTCACATACTGCAATAATGTCTAGAACCCTTGAAATAGCAGCGGTAGTAGGTTTAAATGATGCAACAAAGACTATAAAGGATAACGATATGATAATTTTCAACGGTGATACTGGCGAAGTATTTGTTAATCCGGAACAGTCTATAATAGATGAATACAAAGAGAAAAAGAGACTTTTTGAAGAAGAAAAAAAAGAGTTAGAACTTCTAAAGGGAAAAGAATCAGTAACTACTGATGGAAAACATGTTGAACTTGCAGGAAACATTGGAACGCCAAATGATATAGAAGGCTTGATTAAGAATGATGCTGAGGGAGTTGGACTTTATAGAACAGAGTTCTTGTACATGAATAGTGATAAGTTCCCTGAAGAAGATACTCAATATGAGGCATATAAGGCAGTATTAGAAGGAATGCAAGGAAAGCCAGTAGTAATAAGAACACTAGATATAGGTGGGGACAAAAAACTTAGCTACTTTGAAATGGAGGAAGAAATGAATCCATTCTTGGGTTATAGAGCGATAAGACTTTGCCTTGATAAAACTGAGATATTTAAGACTCAATTAAGAGCTCTTTATAGAGCCTCAGTACATGGCAAGCTTAGAATAATGTTTCCGATGATTTCTTCACTAGAAGAACTTTTAAAAGCTAAAGAAGTCTGTGAAGAAGTAAAGAAAGAATTATCCGATGAGGGAATAGAATATTCAAATGATGTAGAAATAGGTATGATGATAGAAGTTCCGTCAGCAGCTATAATATCAGATATTTTAGCAAAGCACGTTGATTTCTTCTCAATAGGAACAAATGACCTAATTCAGTATACTTGCGCTGTGGATAGAATGAATCAAAAAATAAGCTATCTTTACAATCAATTTAACCCAGCAGTTCTTAGATTGATAAATCTTGTTATTAAGAATGCACATGCAGAAGGAAAATGGGTAGGAATGTGTGGAGAAGCAGCAGGAGATCAAAAGATGATACCTATACTTTTAGGATTTGGTCTTGATGAGTTTTCGATGTCACCAATATCAATATTGAGAGCTAGAAGACTAGTTACTTCAGTAAGCGAATCTGACATGAAGGCTCTAGCAAGTGAAGTTTTAAGTTTAAGTACATCTGAAGAAATAGAAAAATATATGGAAGATTTTATATCTAAAAGATAACTATAAAAGTATGTAAAAAAAGGACCGTTTTTAACGGTTCTTTTTTATGTTAATAGCATTTGAGAAAAAATATAATATTTAATTAAATTTCAATAATTTTGTAAATATCTAGCTATTAAATATATTAACAAATAAATATAATATACTATTACCTAAAAATGAGTATATAGTACATAATATTTCTTTATTATAACTATAAAAATGTAGACAAAAATATATTTATATGTTAATATTAAATAGGAAAGTGATTTCCAGTTAATATACAGCTTATTTAAATATATAGGAGGCGCAACATGATAGGAAATATAGTTAGATATAACTTTTTCGCTTTAGATAATGCCGATATGGAAACATATGCATTAGATTATGCCATAGTATTAGATAGGGATGAAGAAAACGATATCATAAAAATATTACCTTTTACTAGCAAATACAATAAGGATTCAATAGAGAATTTTTGTATAGGAAGTATTCCTGGCTTTGTCGAAATTAAAAATGAAGGATATGTAAACAATAAACAGTATGTTCACTTTGACAAGATAATGGATGTCAATGTTGAAGAACTTTATCCTGTTCATCATCAGGATGTTTATGGAAGAATAACAAGGGATAATTCTGGAGAACCTATTAATGTTAAATTAGCTGATGAACAGTTAGATATTGTAGTTAATAGATATGGAATATATGAAGCAGGAGAAGAAAGAAATATAATAAACCTTCTTTCAAAGGCTGATCCTAAATATGTAATAAATACAGAAGATAATGATATAGAAAATTTGCGTCAAGTATGCGACAAAGAAATGGATAAATACAGAGAATATAATTTTAATGATAAAAAAGTAGTTATATTCTTTGTTGATGGAGACAGATATTCAGTAGTAATGAAAACTACAGAGAATAACGATCTAGAAGTTAGAAATACAGAGATTAAGAAAATATTTAGTTAATAGAATGATTATCCATAGGGATAAAATTAAAAAAGCAGATAGGTTTTGTTTACAAAAAACTACCATAATCACTCAACTGACTATATAGGATTTTGAATAATTTTATTTCTTAATATAGTCAAAAAAAGGAGCTTCGCCAGAGCTCCTTTTTTATTTTTATATAAAGATTACTACTAGAGTAAGACTTGTATTTATATAAAAAAGTCATTGCAGTTGCAATGACTTTTTTGAATTAGTTACTGTTGTATGCTTGTTTAAATGCACTCACGAATATCGCTCTAGCTTCTGAAATCTGATTTGACTGAATAGGGTTATCGCCTTCTAGGTCATTAAACATTTGCGCAGCTACTTGATCAAGGTTGGCTGAACTTCCTCCGCTTTGCTTATAGCTTGCACCTGAATTATATCCAGCGCTTCTAATTTCACTTCTAAGGTTATTGTTAAGGCTTGATACTGATGGTACAAATTCATCGCCATTTGATGAATTTGAAGAGTTTCCAGAATTTCCTGAGTTACTAGAATTTCCTGAATTACTTGAGCTACCAGAGTTGTTAGAATTTCCTGAGTTACTAGAATTTCCTGAATTATTTTCTTTATCAGAATTTCCTTTGTTATCATTCTTATTAGATGAATTTTCGTCATTTTTGTTATTTGATTTCTTTTCATCATTAACAGAATTTATATCTGAACTATCCTTATCGTCCTTGTTATTTTTATCGTTTCCATTTTCATCTTTTGGAGCGTTTTTGTCATCAGTAGGAGATTTTCCTCTTACTGCTTTGATGTCAGAACGTATCTTATCCATCATTTCTTTGAACTTATTAAAAAGTTTATCGTATTCTTTTAATTTTTCTTGATAAGCATTAGGATCGCTAACAACTGTATCTGAAAGTTCAAGAGAAATATCATACATCTTAAGTAAAGTTGATTTTGCCTCTATAAGAGGTTTGTAAAGAGTCTGTGTATTGTTAAGAAGTGTTCTTCCATTCTTTATAGAATCTTTAGCAGATACAGCATCTCTTTCTAAATCAGGTTTTTTGCTTACATCATCAATTGTTTTAAGATTATTTTTAAGCTCATTGTAATATGAAAGAATTTCCTTGTACTCAATTACAACTTCTTCCACATTATCCTTAGTTATCTCTGTTATATATTCAATTTTTTGAGTATCATCTTTCTTCGAAGTTTTCTTATTAGGTCCACATGCAACCATTGTGGCAGACATAGTTAACGCTAAAAGAGTAACCATAGTTTTTTTGAATAGTTTCAAAATTATTCACCTCCATTAATACATATGTATCATTATAACATAAAAATACAATTAAACATATAAAAAATGAGAAAAAGCTGCTTTGATACTCGAGTAGATAGTAAATTTATAACATTGAAAGTGAAAGAATTTTAATTAAATTATGTAATTTACTAGATTATACATAAGTTCACATTGTATAGATAAATGTGATATAATATAATTTGACATTATAGGGTTAAAAAGGGAGGAATTAGTTTTGAAGATGATACACAAATACAGTATGAACGGATACAATATAGTAATAGACGTAAATGGTGGGGCTGTTCATGTTGTTGACGATGTAACTTATAGAGTTTTAGACTTTTATGAAGAAAAAAATTTAGAGGAAATAGTAGATATATTATCTGATGAATTTGATAGAAAAAAAGTTGAAGAATCATATCAAGAAATAGAAGAGTTAGTAAAAGAAGGTCTATTATATACAGATGATGAATATGAATTTCATCCAAGCTTTGTAAATAGACAACCAGTTGTTAAGGCACTATGTCTTAATGTTGCACATGATTGTAACTTAAAATGTAAATATTGCTTTGCTAAGCAAGGTGATTTTGGTGGTAAAGCTGAGCTTATGCCATTAGAAATAGGTAAAAAGGCTATGGACTTTTTGATAGCAAATAGTGGTAATAGAAGAAATTTGGATGTTGACTTCTTTGGTGGAGAACCTCTTATGAATTGGGAAGTTGTTAAAGAGCTTGTAAAGTATGGTAGAGAGATAGAAAAGCCAGCAGGTAAAAATATGAGATTCACAATTACAACAAATGGTGTTCTTCTAGATGATGAAAAAATAGATTTTATAAATGAACATATGCATAATGTAGTCTTATCTCTTGATGGTAGAAAAGAAATAAATGACCATATGAGATTAACGATAAATGACAAGGGAAGTTATGATTTAATAGTTCCTAAGTTCCAAAAGTTAGTGTCACAGAGACCTAAGGATAAGTATTATTATGTTAGAGGGACATTTACTAGAGATAATCTTGATTTTTCTAAGGACATAAATCATTTTGCTGATTTAGGATTTGAGCTTACATCTGTTGAACCAGTAGTAGATGATGAATCAAATCCTTTTGCACTTAGAGAAGAGGATTTACCAAAGATATTTGAAGAATATGAGAGATATGCTCAAGAGCTTGCAGAAAGACAATTGAAAGGTGAAAAATTAAAGTTTTTCCATTTTATGGTAGATTTAAATCAAGGGCCATGTGTTATTAAAAGAATAACAGGTTGTGGTGCTGGTAATGAGTATGTATCTATAGTTCCAAATGGAGATATATACCCATGTCATCAGTTTGTAGGTAAAGAAGAGTTTATAATGGGGAATGTAAATGATGAAAATATAAAAATTCCTGAGGATATGAGAGAAATGTTCAGAAATGCTCATGTCTACAATAAAGAGGAATGCAAGACTTGTTGGAATAAATTTTATTGTTCAGGTGGATGTCACGCAAATGCTATCAACTTTAATGGGGACATAAAAAAGCCATATGAACTAGGATGTGAGATGCAGAGAAAGAGAACGGAATGTGCTATTATGATACAAGCAAAGCTTCTATCAGAGGGAAAATAATATTTAATTAATAGGCGTAAAAGGCTACAAATTATTGCTCTAACTTGCGATAGTAGCCTTTTACGATTATATTGACCTGACTATTGTGTCATTAGTTTTATTTTTAAGAGGTGAGAAGTCTATGAGAATAAGTTATAAATACATTGGAAGATATAAGGAAATTGCAGGAGTATTGATAAAATATGGTTTCGGATATGTAGTAGAAAAACTGAATAAGGATTTAGTTGCCTCAAAGATAATTACAAAGTCTCCCAAAGGAGATGTAAGAGTAATGACAACAGGTCAAAGAATAAGGTGTGTTTTTGAAGAATTGGGACCCACATATATAAAAATAGGACAGATTCTGAGTACAAGAAAAGATTTATTTGATGATGATATAATATCTGAATTATCCAAGCTGAGAGATGATGTTATCCCAATAGATAATAAAGTTGCGATGAAAATACTTGAAGATGAACTTGCCTGCAATATAGATGATGTGTTTGAATATATAGGTTCAAAACCAATTGCAGCGGCATCAATAGGGCAAGTGTATGATGCAAGGTTTTTAGACGGAAAAGAAGTAGTTGTAAAAATACAAAGACCTGAAATAGAGTCTACTATTAAAGCTGATATAATAATATTGAAAAGGTTAGCTGAAAATCTTAATTACTTTAAAAATGAATGGAATATAGATGTAAAAGAGATGATTTCAGAATTAGAAGTACAACTTTTAAGAGAATTAGATTATAAATTTGAAGCCATTAATGGAATAAAGCTAAAAAAAATTTTTAAAAATAGTAAAGATGTATTTATACCAGAAATATACAATGATTATACAACTGAAAAAATACTAATTATGGAAAAAGTAAAGGGTATATGTTTATCTGATATAGACAACTATGAAATTAGTAATGCGGAAAAAAAGAGAATAGTAGATATAGGGGTAAGATCATTTTTCAGACAGGTGATGACTTGTGGATTTTTTCATGCAGATCCTCATCCAGGAAATATATTTATAGTAGACGAAGACAGTGGAGTTAGTAAGCTTGCATTTATAGATTTCGGGATGATTGGTATTGTAGATGAAAAAACATTGAAGTACCTAAATCAGTTGATTATAGCATCAACAAATAAAAATATAGACAAAATAATAAGAATACTTACCGATATGAATGCAATGCCTATAGAGTCTAATAATGAAATATTAAGGAGAGATCTTTTATATCTCATACATTATTATTATGATATACCGTTTGACAAATTAAGTATTGCAGAAATACTGAATGAGTTTTTCAGATTTATGAGAAGTCATAATATAACGCTTCCATCGCAGTTGGTCCTACTAGGAAAAACCGTGATAACGTTAGAAGGAACATCTAGAGGTCTTTATAAAAATTTTAGTGTTGAGATGATAGCTAAATCATACATGAAATATTATAAAGAAGATAAGATGAATGTAAGACGAAATATTGAAAGATTAAGAATTGATATGGATGAATATTATTATGATATGGTTAGCGTACCAAATCAGATTAAGAATATATTAGGAATACTTGAAAAAAATAATTTAAAGATGAATATTGGAGAAATGAAGTCTCCAAAGTTAGAGGAGAATATAAAAAATTTTACTACTCAGGTATCAATGAGCATAATGCTTGCGGCATGTATAGTTGGTTCTTCATTAATAATGTCATCAGATAATATAAAATGGAGTCGAATGATAAAATATGTAAGTATATTAGGCTTCATAATTTCATTTATTATAGGGATAACTCTTGTATTTTTGATATTGAAGAACAACTATCATAAAAATGGAAAATAGCCGAACAAGGTTTATTACAGAAAGGAATAAAGATGAAAAAAAGAATTTGTTATCTTGCAGATGCATCTAATCCACATGTAAAGAAATGGTGTGATTATTTTTTGAAAAAAAATTATGAGATACATTGTATAAGTTTAAATGGAGGAGAAATTGACGGAGTAACTGTTCACAATTTCCAAACAAATGTGAATGAATTAAGAAATGAAAAAATATATAAAAAAACAGGCTACTTAAATAACATAAAGAAAATAAAAAAATTAGTACATGAATTAAAGCCGGATATTCTTCATGCACAATATGCAAGTTCATATGGGTTTATAGGTAGTCTTTTATCATATCATCCATATGTTGTATCAGTTTGGGGAACAGATATATATGATTTCCCAAGAAATGGATTTATACAGAAAAATATAATAAAACATAATTTTAGAAAAGCAGATTATATATTTTCTAATAGTGTAGACATGGCTAGAGAAGCAAATTTATATACAAATAAAAAAGTATATGTTACTTTCTTTGGTGTAGATATGGAAAGATTCCATCCTATGAAAGTTGAAAAAAATGAATATTATAAAATAGGTATAATAAAAAGCCTTGAAAAAAAATATGGCATAAAATATTTAATTAGTGCATTTAAAGATATTTTAGATATGTATAATGGAGAAGTAAGGGGCAGAAAACTAAGACTTGTAATAGGTGGAAGTGGTAAAGATGAAGAAAATTTAAAGAATCAAGTGAAAGAATTAGGGATTGAAGAGTATGTTGATTTTTTAGGAAGAGTACAGCCTGAAGACATATGCAAGGAATTTAATAGCTTTGAATTTTCAGTATTTCCATCTTTGAGAGAAGGTTTTGGAGTAGCTGCTATAGAATCTGAGGCTTGTGAAACACCAGTTATAGTAACTGATGTAGGTGGACATAAGGAATCTATAGATGTAGGTAAAAGTGGTTTGCTAGTAAACTCTGCTTCAGTAGAAGAACTAGTACTTGCAATGTCAATGCTGATAGAGGATGAGGACAAAAGAAGCAAAATGGCTAAGTATGGAAGAGTTTTTGTTAGAAATAATTATGAGGTAAATGATAATTTTTATGATATATCTTTAATTTATGATATGATTCTTGAAGAAAAGAGCAAGTAATACTATTAAGGTATATTCTTATGTGTAAAAGGAATATGTATTATTTCTTATAATATATTTTTTTATGAGAGGTTTTTAGGTAAATGCAAAATAAAAATATAGACTATAATTTATTATTTAATAATATAAACTTAAATAAAAATCCAGTACTAATTGCAATGCATAATGTTGGTTCGCTAGGTATAAAAAGAGGACTTCAAAAGCATGGTATAGATATTTTAGGCATTAGCCATGAAAAATATCTTATAGCGGCCCTAAACGATAGGGGAATATTAATAGATGATAAAAATGATTGGATAAAATATATTATTGAGTTAGGTAGAAAGTTTCGCCAAGTATCTAATAAGAAGATTGTATTTTTTACAGATGGCGATCAAACTATGGATCAGATGATAGAATATTTTGATGAAATAAAAGAATACTATATTTTGCCAATTGGGGAAAATATAGAAGAATACAAAAATATAACTGACAAAGAACTATTGAGAAACAATTTAAAAGAAATAAGAGTTCCTAAAACATATGTAGAGAATGAGCAGTATGAAATAGAAGAGTTTCCTGTAATAGTAAAGCCCTTATCTCATACACTAAGAATGAAGAAAAAAGTCCTTAAAGCAAATAATAAAGAAGAACTAAATGAATTTTTAGATCAACTATCTTCAAAAGGTGGCTCGGTTTCACAAGAAGTAATAGAAGGTGAAACCGAAAATTTATACTGTATTACTATGTATAGAAACGATTATGGATATTGTGTTATAGGGAACATTGTGAAAAAGTTAAGGGAATATCCAATTGAAAATGGAACAGGTTCTTGTCATATTACAGTGGATAATGAAAAACTGATAGACTTATCAGTAAAGTTGCTTGAGGAAAAAAATTATTCTGGTATAGCTATGATTGAATTCAAGTACTCAGAAAAATATAATGAATTTGTCCTTATAGAGGTAAATGGAAGATTTCCGATAGAAGCGAATATAAATGATAAAATAGGAAATGATTTTGTGTATAGAATTTATGAAGATCTTATAGAAACGGAAACAAAGTCAAAAGTTGTATTTGATTGGAATAAGGTTAATGCTTACTGGGTACTTCAGTCGTATGATATTAGAGCCTGTATTTCTAAGAAGATAGATTGGAAAAAAGAATATAAAATATACAAAGAAAAGGGGTATTTTATAGACTCAGTAAAAGATAAAGATGATATGCTAACATATAAAATATATAAAAAAGAACTTATTTTAAAAGCTTTAAAAAAAGTAAGAAAAAAAATATTAGGAAGGTAAATATATGCTAAAAGATGCAATAAAGTTTATTTTAGAACCAATTACAAATATTGCAAATAGGTTTTATCTTGAAAGCTATTATAAAGAAATATCTAAAGAAAATTCACTTATAGATATAGATTCTATGATAGCGACAGTAAATAGAGCCTTAATAATTTCTCCACATCAAGATGATGAATCAATTGGAGTTGGAGGAACTATATTAAAGATGAAAAAGAAAGGGATAAATGTCGATATAGTTTATGTAACAGATGGAAGATTAGATGAAAATGACTTTAATAATTCAAAAATAAGGTTAGAAGAAGCTGCAGAAGTTTCAAAGATATATGAGTTTGAAAAAAGTTTTGTACTGAATTTTATAAATAAAACACTTCTAGATAACGTAGAAATAGTGGCTGAATCTATGGCGAAAAAAGTAGATTTTGAAAAATATGATGCTATATTTTTGACAGGACCATATGAATGTAATGATGACCATTTCGCAGTTTATAAAGCCGTTCAAAGACTTGTAGAAAGATGTAAAACAAAAGAAAATGTACAATTCTATTTATATGATATCAACAACTCAATACAAGGCAAAGCCTTAAACTGTATTAGTAAACTTAACAAAGAAGAACTAGAAAAAAAATGGGAAGCATATAATATTTTTAAAAGTCAAAAATACATAACTTTCTCAACTTTGAAGATAATGGACATAAAAAAGTTGAAAGTAGATAGAAATTTTGAACAAAATAAATACAAAGGTGCTGAAATATTTTCTATGCTAAATAAAAATGAATTTATTGCAAAAGGAAATTATGATGATAAGTTTAGATACAAACTACACACGGCAACCTCTAGCATAAGACTGATAAGATATATGGAAAGTAATAAAAAATATAGAAGTTTGATGAAATAAAAGGAGATTTTATGAGTAAAGTAGCTAAAGCAACCATAGGATTGATGGCTATCACATTGCTGTCTAAACTTCTTGGTTTTGGTCGAGATATAGTCTTAAGCGCTTTTTATGGAGCAACAATGTACAGTGATGTATATCTTGTTTCATTAGACATATCACGAATAGTATTTCAAGTTATAGGGACAGCTATATCAACTACATATATTCCACTTTTTTTTGATAACATAAAAGAAGGTGGAGATGAAAAGGGAAATTATTTTACGAATAACGTACTTAATATAACTATAAGTATTGGAATTCTTATTTCTATTATAGCTTTTATTTTTGCAAGACCATTTGCAAAGATATTTGCGAGTGGTTTCAATGCACAAGCACTTGATTTGACAGTTAGCTTTACAAGAATAATGTTATTTGGAACAATATTTTCAGGACTTTCAAAAATAATGCAATCCTATCTTCAAAGTAAGGGAGAGTATTATATTTCTGGAATGATTGGTTTCCCATTTAATATAATAATTATTGTTAGTATAGTTCTAAGCAAATATTTTGGGTTATATATATTGCCTATAGGTGCTTTTTTTGCTTTAGCATCACAATTTTTCTTTCAGATTCCAAGGTCTCAAAAAAGAGGCTACAAATATGGATTTGTATATAATGTTAAAGACAAATATATAAAGGAAATGATGATACTTACTATGCCAGTAATGATAGGTGTAGGGGCTAGCCAAATAAATACTATAGTAGATAGGACCTTGGCATCACAACTTGCTGTTGGAAGTATATCTGCAATGAAATATGCTGATAGATTGAATACTTTTGTATTGGGATTGTTTATATCGTCGATTACAATAGTAATATATCCAATGTTGTCAAAATTAAAATCAGAAAAACAACATGATAAGTTTAATGAATATATAAAAAAATCTATAAATGTTGTGATTTTGATGATACTACCAATTACAGCAGTGGCAATAGTATTAGCAGAACCTATAGTTGTAGTATTATTTAAAAGAGGAGCTTTTGATGCTTCAGCTACGCAGATGACTTCAGCAGCACTAGCGTTTTATTCTGTAGGATTGATAGGATTAAGCTTAAAAAATGTAATAGCTAATGTATTTTATTCTATGCAGGATACAAAGACACCTATGTACAATGGAGTGATAGCTGTTGTGATAAATATAGTTTTGAATTTAATTTTAGTCAAATATATGGGGATTTCAGGAATTGCGCTTGCTACAAGCATTTCATCAATAGTATGCGTATTGATACTTCTTATTTCACTGAGAAAAAGAGTGCAGGGAATTGATTTTAAATCGCTTATATTTACTTTTGTAAAAGCTGTAATTGCAACAATTATTATGGGGATGTTCATAAGAATTGTTTATAATTTTGGAGTGAATTTAATAAGTGAAAATAAGCTGTTAAGTTTGACAATGTTGGGAATAAGTTCATTGTTAGGAATTTTTGATAGCTAAGTTGCTAAAAATTGATGAGATAAATTATATATTTACTACTTTTAGAAAAAAAATATTAAAAAATAGATAGGAGGTGTTTTATGAAAAAGTGGATTCTTAAGGAAAAGTCATTTCCTCATGGAAATCTAGCTACAGAAGCTCTTGGCATAGATAAAAATATAGCAGATATAATGATAAATAGAGGAATAGAAGAAATAGATGATATAAGTATGTATATAAACCCTTCTTTTGATTTTTTGAGAAATCCATATCTGCTAAAAGGAATGGATAAAGCCGTTAAAAGAATAAAAGAAGCAATATCTAATGGGGAAAAGATATGCATATTCGGAGATTACGATGTTGATGGAGTTTCTTCAACATCAATTTTAAAAATTTATTTTAAATCAATAGGATATCCGGTTGAGTACTACATACCAAATAGATTAGAAGAAGGGTATGGATTGAATGAAGATGCAATAAGATATATCAATAAAATGGGAACCAAGCTTATAATTACTGTAGATTGTGGAATAACTTCAGTTGCTGAAGTGGAACTTGCTAAAAGTCTTAATATGGACATAATAATAACTGATCATCATGAATGTCAGGAAGAAGTTCCAAATGCATATGCGGTTATAAATCCTAAGCAAAAATCTTGTAATTATCCATTTAAGGGACTTTGTGGATGCGGTGTAGCTTTTAAGCTAATTCATGGGCTAAGTGGGGATGAATTTAAGAATAATATATCTAAGTATATTGAAATTCTTTCTCTTGCGACTATTTGCGATGTTATGCCTATTCTTGATGAAAATAGAATAATAGTGAAGAATGGTCTTGAGATGATCGGAAATGGTGAAAATATAGGTATGAGAGAACTTGTAAAAGTGTGTGGTCTTGAGAATAATAAAATCAGAAGTTCACACCTTGGTTTTTCAATAGGACCGAGGATAAATGCTTCAGGAAGATTAGGATATTCAAATCTAGGGGTAGAATTATTTACAACGGATGATGCAAAAGAAGCTGAAAAGTTGGCTCTTACAATGGATATGAAAAATCAAGAAAGACAGCTTATAGAATCTAGAATATATCAAGAAGCTGAAGAAATGCTTACAATATTTCCAAACTTAAAAGAGAACAAAGTTATTGTTTTAGCAGGTGAAAATTGGCATCATGGTATTATAGGAATCGTGGCATCAAAGTTAACAGAAAAATATTATAAGCCAACAATTCTCCTTTGTATAGATGGAAATCAGGCAACAGGTTCTGCTAGATCTATAAAGGGGTTTGATATGTTTTCATCCCTTTCAGAATGTAGAGAATTAATAGAAAAATTTGGTGGTCATGAACAAGCTGCTGGTCTTACTGTAAGTGTTGAAAATATAGATAAGTTGCGAGATAAAATTAATGAAATTGCTGATTATGAACTTGAACAGGAAGATCTCATTGAAGAAATAAAAATAGAATATGAAATAGATGAAGAAATTATAGATTTAAATTTTGTAGAAAAATTACACACTCTTGAACCTTTTGGAATGAAAAATCCAACTCCATATTTTCTTTTAAGAGATTGCTATTTAAAAAATGCCTATCTAATAGGTAAGGATAAAAATCATTTAAAATTAAATATAGAAAAAGGGAAAGAGTTTGAATGTATAGGATTTGGATTGAGTCATCTAATAAGCTTATTTGAAGTTGGAGATTTAATAGATATTGTATTTCAGATAGATGAAAATACTTTTAATGGTAGTAGAAAAGTTCAGCTACTATTAAAGGATATAAGGCTTAGCAAGCCTAAAAATATTTTAAAACATTCTAATGATATAAAACAAATAGAGAATATTTTAAATATAGACAACATTAATGGAGAGCTAAGAAAAAGCATTAGTTCAAAAAGAGAACAGGAAAAATATTTTTTTAGAGCGAAAGAAAATGTTTTTGAAGAAAATAACTTAATCAATTCAAATAAATCACATACAGATAATATAGAGTATAATTCATATAAAAGTGAGTTTTGCTACATATCTAAGCAAGACTTATTTGAAGAGAAAAACATATTTAGAATTCAAAATGTTATATCAATTATAGAAGATGGAGATTTATTGATAGTGAATAGTATGAATGGTTATTATAGAGCAAAATCAGATATTAATTTACTTTCAGATAA
>JAHHSS010000032.1 GCA_020025095.1 Peptostreptococcus sp. | reverse complement strand
GTCTTATGAAGAGGCAATGATAAGAATGGAAGAAATATTAAAAAAGTTAGAAATGGGAAATAATAAGCTTGAAGAATCATTAGACTTATATGAAGAGGGGATAAAACTATATAGATATTGCAATGAAGTCTTAAATAAAGCAGAACTTAGGGTTACAAAATTTAATGACCAAAAAGAAGAAATAGAGGTGGAAATATAGTGGATTTTGTTTCAGAATTAAAATCAAAGAGCAAGTTTATTGAAGAAAAAATAAAGAGATATATGCCAAAAGAAGAAGGCTATCAGAAAACTGTTTTTGAAGCGATGAATTATAGCCTTGATGCAGGTGGAAAAAGACTAAGACCAATATTAATTATGGAAGCATATAAAATATGTGGTGGAAAAGATGACATGTATATCCCATTCTCAGCTGCTATTGAAATGATACATACATATTCTTTAATACATGATGATCTTCCAGCATTAGATAATGATGATTTAAGAAGAGGTAAAGCCACAAATCACAAAGTATTTGGAGAAGCAATGGCTATACTTGCAGGGGATGCACTTTTGAGTCATGCTTTTGAAACCATTTTAGGGGAAAGTGTGAAATCAATATATCCAGAAAGAGGCTTGAAAGCAAGTTATGAAATATCAAAAGCGGCTGGTATATATGGAATGATAGCTGGACAGGTTGTCGATGTAGAAAGTGAAGGTATGAAAATCGATAAAGATAAGCTAGATTTTATACATAAAAATAAAACAGCTGCTATGATAGTAGCATGTATGAGAGTTGGCGCAATACTTGCAAATGCAAGTGAAGAAAAATTACAAGCAATGACTGTATATGGTCAAAAAATTGGTTTAGCCTTTCAAATAGTAGACGACATTCTTGATATTGTTGGGGATGAAGCTACTTTAGGGAAAAATGTTGGCAGTGACATAGAAAATGAAAAGTCTACATATCCATCTATCTTTGGTATAGAAAAGTCATGGGAAATGGCACAGGAATTAGTAGAGGATGCAAAAATGCAAATAAAAGATTTTGATGAAAGCAATGAGTTTTTATTGAATCTATCAGAATATATAGTAAGAAGAAAATATTAGGTTTGGGGGAAAATAATGAGTTACGTTGTAGATTTTTTTGCAAACAAAACACTTTGGGTGAGTGTTTTGTCATGCTTTATAGCTCAGTTCCTAAAAGTTTTTACAGGTGAAAATAAAGTAGAATTTTCTAGAGCATTTATTTCAGGTGGAATGCCTAGTTCACATAGTTCCTTTGTTTCCTGTATGTCTGTTATGATAGGAATGAAGCACGGTTTTAATTCGGATATGTTTGCTGTTGCAGCAGTAATTTCCTGTATAATAATGTATGATGCTTCAGGTGTTAGACAGGCTGTTGGTAAACAAGCAACTATAATTAATCAACTTGTTGAAGTTTGGCAAAATAAAAAAACAACTCAGCAAGAAAAATTAAAAGAGCTTGTTGGGCATACTCCTAAACAAGTATTTTTTGGAGCGCTACTTGGAATTTTAGTAGGCATAATATTTTATTAGTAAGGTGATAAATAATGTATAAATTATTAGAGGGCATAGATTCGCCCCAAGATATAAAAAAATTAAGTAATCTTGAACTTAAAGAACTATCTAAAGAGATAAGAAAATTTTTAGTTAAAAAGGTATCTCATACTGGTGGACACCTTGCATCTAATTTAGGTGTTGTAGAGTTGACGCTAGCTCTTCATAAAGTATTTGATAGTCCTAAAGACAAGATAGTATGGGATGTAGGGCATCAATCATATGTTCATAAAATCATTACAGGTAGAAAAGGTAATTTCGATTCTTTGAGGCAATTTGGTGGAATGTCAGGATTCCCTAAGGAAAGTGAAAGCGAACATGATATGTTTGATACAGGTCATAGTTCAACGTCAATATCAGTAGCACTTGGTTTAGCAGCTGCTAGGGATATAAAAAAAGAAAAATATCAAGTGCTTGCAGTAATAGGGGATGGAGCTATTACAGGTGGAATGGCAGTAGAAGCGCTTAATAATCTTGGATATATGAAGAAAAATTTAATGATAATATTTAATGATAATGAGATGTCCATAGATAAAAATATAGGAGCATTTTCTTCGTATATGTCAAAAATAATAAAAAATAGTGATGCTTTAAACTTTAAAGATAGAGTAGATAAAATAATGAATTTAACATCTATGGGAGAAGTCTTATCTAGAAAGGCAAACAAACTAACTGACTCTATTATAACGAGTATTTCTCCGTCTGAGTGTGGTTTTATAGATGCTTTAGGGATTAAGTATATTGGGCCAATAGATGGTCACAATATAGAAGAATTAATAGACATACTAGAATACGCAAAACATATAGATGGTCCTAAATTTATTCATATAAAGACAGTTAAGGGTAAGGGGTATAGATTTTCTGAAAACAGACCTGATGCATATCATGGCGTAAGTAAATTTGATTATAAAGAGGGAATAAAAAAGTCAAATAAAAAATCTATATCTTCAGTGGTTGGTAAAACTTTAGTTGAGATGGCAGATAGCAATGAAAAAATAGTAGCTGTAACGGCAGCAATGCCAACAGGAACTGGTCTTAATATCTATGAAAAATTTCATCCAGATAGATATTTTGATGTTGGGATTGCAGAACAACATGCTGTGACTTTTTCTGCTGGGTTAGCAAAGGCGGGTCTAAAACCATATTTTGCAGTATATTCTACATTTCTTCAGAGGGGATATGATCAATTGATACATGATGTATGTATAACCCAAAAAGCAGTTACCTTTTTAATAGATAGAGCAGGTCTTGTAGGAAATGATGGGGAAACTCACCATGGAGAATTTGATTTATCGTATTTGAATCCAATACCAAATATTACGGTAATGGCGCCTTGTGATACTAAAGAAATGATTGATATGATAAAATTATCTGAAAAAATAGAAAGGCCAGTAGCAATTAGATATCCACGAGGTAATGAATATTACTTTAATAAAGATGACTATGAGTTTATGAAAAATGTAAATGTTGAAGAACTTTCAATAAATCTAGAAAGTATTTCGCATCCGCAAATAATATATAATGGCTTTGAAAAAGGCAAAAAAAAGCTGGCTGTATTTACAATAGGGAATATGCTAATTCCAGTAATGGAGGCAGTAAATAATATATTGAAGGAAAAAGATGATTTATCTTTCGTAATAGTTAATGCAAGATATTTAAAGCCACTCAATAAAGATAAGTATATAGAGCTTATAAAAAGTGCTGACAAAGTGTATACAGTAGAAGACAATGTTGTTACAGGGGGATTTGGAAGCAATATTGAGAATATAGCAGAAGAGTTTAAATTAGATACTTATATAGAAAAAATAGGGATACCAGATGTTTTTGTAACGCATGGGAACACAGATATTCTAATGGATAAAATAGGAATGTCGCCAGAAAAATTAAAAAACAGAATAGGGGATTGTTAATGAAAAAGAGAATAGATGTTTTGCTCGTAGATATGGGATATTTTGAGAGCAGAGAAAAGGCAAGAAGACATATAATGGCTGGAAATGTATTTGTTGATAATCAAAGAGTTGATAAAGCAGGAACAGCTGTAAAAATAGATTCAGAAATAAAAGTAAAAGGTAAACTTATACCATATGTGAGCAGAGGAGGTTTGAAGCTTGAAAAGGCTCTTAAAAATTTTGACCTTACTCTTGATGGAAAAGTATGTATGGATATAGGGGCTTCTACTGGAGGTTTTACAGATTGTATGCTTCAGAATGGAGCTAGAAAAGTATATTCAGTTGATGTTGGATATGGGCAGCTGGCATGGAAACTTAGAGAAGATGAAAGAGTTGTATGTATGGAAAGACAGAATATAAGATATTTAGATGAAAGTCTTTTAGATGAAAATCCAGATTTTGCATCAATAGATGTATCTTTTATTTCTTTAAGATTAGTACTTCCTAAAGCGTGGGAACTTTTAAAGCAAGGAGGAAGAATAGTAGCATTAATAAAACCTCAGTTTGAAGCTGGAAGAGAAAAAGTTGGGAAAAAAGGTGTTGTAAGAGAAAAATCAACGCATATAGAAGTTATAGATACAGTTTCACAAATGGCAATAGAAGAAGGTTTCAGAATTTTAGATTTAGATTTTTCACCTATAAAAGGACCAGAAGGCAATATTGAATACCTTATTTATTTAGAAAAGATGGATAAAAAACTAGAGTCTAAAGTTGAGTTTGAAGAAATGATAAGTTATATAGAGAAAAACAAATGTCTGGAAGGATTTAATAACTCATATGATTCTTATTATGATAAAATTAAAGAACTAGTAGAGGAATCTCATTCTTTAGATAAATAATCTGGAGGAAGTTATGATACACGAATTATACATTAAAAACTGTGCTCTTGTAGAGGAGTTAAGAGTAAATTTTGGAAAAAAGCTAAATATACTTACAGGAGAAACAGGTTCTGGAAAATCTATAATTCTTGAGGCTTTAAATCTTTGTCTAGGCGGAAAATACGATAGGAGTTACTTAAGAAAAGGGACTGAGTCTGGTGAGGTTGAAACAGTTATATTCTCAGATAATTCAAATTTTCTTGAGGCATTAAGAGAAAGAAGTATAGATGTTGACGATGAGCATATGATAGTTATTTCTAGAAAATTATATGCCGATGGAAAGACTGTAACTAAGATAAATGGAAAAAATATTAAGGTATCTGACCTTAAAAGTATAATGGCTAAAATAGTAGATATGCATGGTCAACATCAGAATCAAGCTCTTTACAATAAGGAAAATCACCTTGAATTTCTGGATTTGTTTGGTAAGGAAGAAATAAAAAAGGAATTTGAAATTTATAAAAAATGCTATAAAGAATATAATGAGATAAAAAGAAAAATACTAAAATTAAATGACAATAAGTCTGATATGGAAGTTCAAAGAGAAAAAGATTTACTTAGATTTCAGATAAATGAAATAGAGGCGGCCAAACTTAATGTTGATGAGTATATAGAATTGAAATCAAGAAAGGAAGTTCTTGAAAATGGAGAGAAGATATTTTCTGTTTTAAGTGAAAGTTATCAGCTTCTTCATGCAGGAAAGTTTAACTCTGAAGATCAATTAGGCAATACTAGTAACATTTTGTCGGGTATATCCAAATATGATAAAGAAATAGAAAAAATAGAGGAAACAACAAATAATCTTCTTTATGAACTTCAAGAATTGTCAAGAAATATAAGAGTGTATCTTGACAATATAGATTTTGATCCAAGTAGGTTAAATAGTATTCAAGAAAGATTAGATGTAATAAATAATTTAAGAAGAAAATACGGTGATACTATTGAGGATATATTTAACTATTATGAAAAAATAAAAGAAAGACTTGATGATATAGAAAATAGAGAAGAAAAAAATTCTAAATTACAAAAAGAATTATCTCTGAAAATGCAGGAATTAAATGTTTGTGCAGAAAATCTATCTAGTATAAGAAAAGAACTTGCTAAAAAATTGGAAGATAATTTATTAAAAGAACTATGCACATTAAATATGAAAAATACCAAATTTAAGGTAAATTTCAAAAAAATAGAGTATAATGATAAGGGGATAGATGATGTTGAGTTCTTGGTATCATTTAATCTAGGTGAGGACGTAAATCCTCTTTATAAAGTGGCATCAGGTGGTGAAATGTCAAGATTTATGTTGGCATTTAAATCCATACTATCAGATGTTGATAAAATAGAAACATTGATTTTTGATGAAATAGATACAGGTATAAGCGGTAGAGCTGCTCAGACTGTTGGAGAAAAACTCTCTGCCATTTCTAAAGAAAAACAAATAATATGTATTACACATTTGCCTCAGATAGCATCTTTTGCAGATGAGCATTTTTGTATTGAAAAAAATGTTGAAAATGAAAGAACATTTACTTCAATAGAGAAACTAGATAGGAACTTAAAGAAAAATGAAATAGCAAGACTTATATCTGGGACTATAATAACAGAAAAAACAGTAGAACACGCAGATGAGATACTTGAAATAGCAGATGAAATAAAAAAATAGATTTCTTTACAAATATTTAATCGGGGGGGTAATGATGCGAGTAGAAGCAAAAATTAAAAAAGATAAAAAAACTAAAAAACTCGCAAAGAGAATAGAAGCAGGTGAAATTGCTGTTATTAATCACATTGATATAGATGAAGTTGCAGCCAAATCTTTAGTGGAGGCAAAAATAAAATTAGTAATAAATGCAGCAGAATCTATTAGTGGAAGATATCCAAATGCTGGGCCTAATATTTTGGTAAAAGAAAATATACTGATAATAGATAACGTAGGTATGGATGTCTTTAATGCTCTTAATGAGGATGATTTTATTTTAGTTGAAGATGGAAAAATTTATAGAGAAGACAAACTTATTGGAAAAGGTGAAGTTATGGATGCAGAGCTGGTTAAGAAAAAAATCAAGCATGCATATGAAAACATAGGAGCCGAACTTGATAGATTTATAGATAATACTATTGAGTATGCCAAAAAAGAAAAAGGAATGATTTTAGGAGAAGTAGAAATTCCTAAAATGTTAACAAAGTATAATGGAAAACATGTACTAGTCGTAGTTAGAGGACATAATTACAAAGATGATTTGCAAGCTATAATATCATATATAGAAGAGGTTAAGCCTGTACTTGTGGGAGTAGATGGTGGAGCTGATGCACTTTTAGAATTTGGATATAAACCAGATGTGATAGTCGGTGATATGGACAGTGTAACAGATGAGGCCTTAAAGGCAGCTAAAGAAATAGTAGTACATGCATACACTGATGGAAGAGCTCCTGGATTAAAAAGAGTTGAAGAATTAGGTCTAAATGCTGTTGTATTTCCATCTCCAGGTACAAGTGAAGATATAGCTATGCTTGCAGCTTATGAATATGGTGCAGAATTAATAGTAGCCTTGGGGACTCATTCAAATATGATAGACTTTTTGGAAAAAGGTAGAAAAGGAATGGCATCAACATTTTTAGTAAGATTAAAAATAGGAGCTAGATTAATAGATGCTAGAGGGGTTAGCATGTTATATAAGAGTAGACTAAAATTAAAGTATATAGTAGCACTCATAATTACAGCGCTTTTTCCAGTATTAATAATAGCGTCGTTATCGCCTAAAGTTCAGACTTTTTTACAATTAATACAAATAAAGATGAGATTAATGCTTGGAATGTAGCAACTCATGTATTAAAATAAATAACAGGAAGGTAAGGGAAATGCATATAAATTTCAAATATTTCATTGTTTCAATAGGTTCGATATTCTTGGCTTTAGGCATAGGTATTCTTATAGGTTCAAGTTTAGGCAATAATGAAACAATACAAAGACAAAATGAAGCTATCGTAAAGGATATAGATGAACAGTTTAATGTTTTAAAAACAAAGGATAATGAATTATCAAAAGAAAATAAAATTCTAAAAGATAATTTAGATTCTTACAGAAAATATATAGAATCTAATCAAGCTATTTTAACTGCAAATAAATTATCTGGGAAAAATATTGGAATAATATCTTTTGATGAAAAAGACAATTCAGGAGAAGTAGATTCAGCAATAACAAATGCAGGAGGAAATATTGCATTTAGAGTAATTATAAAAGAGTCATTGTTTGAAAAGGGAAGTGCGGAGAAGATAAATGAAAAACTTCAGAAAAATATTTCTAGTAATACCGAACTGATTAATTTAGTAACAGATTCGATTAAGAATTCAAATACAAATTTAAATGTATTGTCAGAGCTTGGTTATGTAAAGGTAGAAAAGATGCCTGGCCAATATGACGCAGTAAGCAGTGTGGTATTTATAAATGATTCAGGCTCTAAAACGAAGAAAAAAATAAATGATTTGGAAAAACCAATAATAGAAAATATAAAAAATGAAAAGCATGTTGTAATTGTTCAAAGTAATCCAAATAGTTCAGATAGCGCTGATGAATTTTCAAATATGAAGATAGCGACAATAAACAACATAGACCAATCTTCAGGTCAAATTTCACTTGTGAATTGTCTTATAAATGATAAATTAACTGGAAACTATGGAAAAGATAAAGAAAATAATGTAGTTACAATAGCAGTAACTAAATAATGGAGGTTAAGTGTATGTTTACTAGTGTAATAATACCTGCATACAATGAAGCTGATAGGATAAAAGATACTCTAGATAATATAGTTGATATAAATATAATCGATGAAATACTGGTAGTAGATGACGGTTCAAGTGATAACACTGAACTTATCCTTAAAAATTATAATAATTCTAAAGTAAGATACCACATTCAAAACCCAAATCAAGGAAAAGGAAAAGCATTGGAAAAGGGTCTTGAAATGGTAAATGAAAAAAGCGAAATAATAGTATTTTTAGACGCTGACCTTGGAAAAACGTCCTCAGAAGTAACGAAAATAATTGAACCTGTTGCAAGTGATGAATGTGATGTAGCAATAGCAAGGTTTAGACCAGCTAAGAAAAAAGGTGGAATGGGATTTGTTAAAAGACTTGCCAAAGATTCCGTGTATGAACTTACAGGAGTTAAATTAAACTCTACAATATCTGGACAAAGAGCCTTTAAGAGGGAAGTAATAGAGAGGTTTGATAGTATACCAGATGGATATGGCGTAGAAGTTGGTATGACAATAGATATTTTGAAATGGAATTACAGAGTAAAAGAATATATTGTTGATATGACACATAATGAAACAGGGAGAGATTTAAGTGGTTTTATACATAGAGGTAAACAATACATTCATATAAAGAAGATAGTCAATAAGAAGAAAAAAGAGTGGGGGAATTAATATGTATAATTACTTAATGATGGTAATGCTTTTCTGCATAGGAATAGCAGTTACCTTATCGACTATTCCTATGATATCAAAAATGCTTGCTGAGAATGGTATGTTAAGATCGAATTATAGAGGTGAGCAAATTCCAGTAAGTATGGGTGTATGTTTTATTCCCGCTTTAATAATCAATTCTATAATACTTTTATACTGTAATATAGATAATATAAGACTTTTGGAGATATTTATACTTTTATTTGGAATAATGTCTATGTCTTTTGCTGGATTTATAGACGATAGCATAGGAAATAGGGATTTTAGCGGTTTGAAGGGACATTTTACAGCTCTACTTCATGGAAAGCTAACAACAGGTGGTTTTAAAGCTATATTAGGAGGATTAGTTGGACTTGCTATATGTGTTTCTCTTAATAAGACTATAGTCGGAATCATAGTTGGAACATTAGTAGTAGCTCTTTCAACAAATTTAATGAATCTTCTAGATTTAAGACCTGGTAGAGCTATAAAAGTATATATATTTATTTCATTGATATTATTTATATTTGGCTCAATGTTTGAAAGAGAAATGATGACTTTAATATTGCCAGCTGTATTGGCATATTTTTATTATGATCTAAAAGCTAAAGCTATGATGGGAGATGCAGGCTCAAATGTCTTAGGGATATCTTTAGGTATATTTATAGTTACATCTCATAGTTTCGGAGTACAAGTATTTTGGCTTCTTCTATTAGTTGTGATACACTTAGTTGCTGAAAAATTTTCTATAACTAAGCTTATAGAGAAGAATTTTATACTGAATTATATTGATAAATTGGGAAGGAATTAGAATATGATTAGTAAAAGAATAGGAATAGTTGAAAGCATAAAGAGTGAAAGTTCGGCGATACAGGACTTGTTTGTAAATATAGATGGAAATATAGAAAGAGCTTATAACTATGTAGGCATTACAGGAATAGCTAAAGTTGGTGATAAAGTTGCTTTAAATACTACGGCTGTAGAACTTAGTTTGGGTACAGGTGGATTTCATTTTGTAATGTTTAATATGGATAACCCATATTCAAAATTTACAGAAGGTGGACATATAATGAAACTAAGATATACACCGATGCAGATAAAGGTAGATTCTGTTGAAGAACAGAGAAGTGAATACCATGATGTATTTAATGATTTTGTATGCTTGGAAAAAATGCCAGTAGCAGTAGGAGCACTTCATAGTATATTACCACCTTTTGCAGCCACATTCAAAAAGCACTGTCCAAATAAAAAATTGGTATATATAATGACTGACGGGGCAGCATTACCCCTTGCATTTAGCAAAAATGTAGAGAGTCTTAAAGAAAAAGGATTAATTGATGCTACTATAACATATGGAAATGCATTTGGTGGAGATTATGAATGTGTTAATATATACACAGCTTTAATAACTGCAAAGGCCATTTGTAAAGCTGATTGTGTAATAGTAGCTATGGGGCCTGGGATAGCAGGAACTGGAACAAAATATGGTTTTAGCGGCATAAATCAAGGTATGATAATAGATGCTGTAGAAAAATTAGGTGGAGAATCTTTTGTGATACCTAGAATAAGTTTTGCCGATTTAAGACCAAGACACATAGGTATATCTCATCATTCAATAACAATTTTGAGTGAGATTACAAATAAATCGACTAATTTAGTCATCAATGCTGGATACGATGACTCTAAGCTTAGAGTCATAAAGGATCAAATTTTATGTAACAGCATTGGAGAAAAACACAAAGTTTCATTTAAAAACTATGAAAATACTAAAGAAGATTTAGACAAATTTGGTTTAAAAGTAAAGAGTATGGGAAGAAACTTTGAAGAAGATAGAGAATTCTTTGTAGCAGCATCAACTGTAGCAAGTGAAATCTCTAAAAAGCTAAACGACTAGAAACTGAAAATACATTAAAAGCCTAAAAACAAAACAGTTAAAGTCAAAGCAAAATAAATTAAATAAAATAAAGAGGTGTTTTAATATGTATAACAAAGTAAAAGAAAGCGTAGATTATATTAATAAAAAGATTGAAAAGCAACCAGAAATAGCATTGATTCTAGGTTCAGGACTAGGGGATTTAGCTGAGGAAATAGAAAATCCTACAATAATTTCTTACAAGGATATACCTCACTTTAAGGTGTCAGAAGTAGTAGGTCATAAGAGCCAATTAGTAATAGGCGATTTCTGTGGAAAATGTGTTTTAGTAATGCAGGGTAGATTCCATTACTATGAAGGATACTCTCAATCAGAAATAACTTATCCGATAAGAGTATTTAAGGAAATGGGAATAAACAAATTATTAGTAACAAATGCTGCAGGTGGAGCAAATAAGGATTATAAGCCAGGAGATCTTATGATCATAAAGGATCACATAAACTTCAGTGGTTCAAATCCTCTTATAGGTCCTAATGAAGATAGATTTGGAGCTAGATTCCCAGATATGTCAGAAGCTTATTCAAAGGCTGGTAGAAAGCTAATAAGAGAGTGTGCAGAAGAATTATCTATAAAGGTTCAGGAAGGTGTATACATGTTCTTCTCAGGGCCAAACTATGAAACTCCTGCAGAAGTTAGAATGGCTTCAATATTAGGTGGAGATGCAGTGGGAATGTCAACAGTTCCAGAAGTAATAGTTGCAAATCACAGCAATATGGAAGTATTCGGTATATCATGTATAACTAATATGGCTGCAGGAATACTTGATCAGCCTTTAAATCATGAAGAAGTAATAGAAACTACTACAAGAGTAAAGGCTGATTTCTCAGGATTGGTTAAAAAGTTTATAGAAAGAGTTTAATTTACATAGTATAGTTTGAAAGGAATGATCCAGTGAGTAAAAAAAAGACGCAACCTAAAAAACGTAAAAAGAAACTAAGAGTAGGTAGGTTACTTATAGTTCTTGTATTAGTTGTAGGTATTGCAGCGGGTATAGGAAATATTTATTATAGAAATGCATCAAAGGCAGTAAATCCAAAGTCTAATAAATCTATAATAGTAGAAATACCTGAAAGTTCTACAGCTAAAAAAATTGCTACGATACTAAAAGAGAAAGATTTAATAAAAAATAAGAAAGTTTTTGTAAGCAACGTAAAAAGTACAGAAAAAGCAGAAAAAATTAAAGCTGGAAAATATAAATTTTCTCAAAATATGAATAATGATCAAATTATAGAAAAACTTATAAAAGGGCAAATTTATCAAGATGGAATAAAGGTTACAATCCCAGAAGGGAGTGTATCTACTGAAGTTGTAGATGCTCTTGTTAAGAAGGGATTAGGAAAAAGAGAAAATTATGTAAAACTTTTTAGAGAGCCTAAACAGTTCTCGAAAAAGTATAAATTTCTCAACGACAAGAGAATTGTAACTCTTGAAGGATTTCTTTACCCTGAAACATACTTTTTCAAAAAAGGAACAAGTGAAAAAGAAGTTTTTGATAAAATGTTGAGTGAATTTGAAAAGAAGTATAATAGTAAAGTTAAGGCTAGCGTAGAAAAGAATAAACTCAATTTTTATGATACAGTTATAATGGCTTCTATCGTTGAAAAAGAAGCTGTAAGTGATAGTGAAAGGGATGTAATCGCGGGTGTATTTTACAATAGACTTGCAAAAAAAATGAGGTTGCAATCAGATGCAGTTCTTCAATATGCAATGCCTAAACGTAAAAGTAGAGTAATGTATAAGGATTTGAAGATAGAGTCTCCATACAACTTGTATCTACATGATGGATTACCACCTACACCTGTAGCTAATCCAGGTATAAAATCTCTGTTAGCAGCAGCAAATCCAAAGAAAACAGAGTATTTATATTTTGTGACAGGAACAGATGGAAAAAACTATTACAGTAAAACTTACGATGAGCATAAAGTTCATGCGGATAAGTATCATAAGGATCTTGACGAACAGGAAAAAGCAAAAAAAGAAAAAAATAAAAATTAAAAGATTTAAATAACGGGGAAAGTTTACTTTCCCTGTTTTTTAGAGAAAAAAGAGTTGAGTATTTTGATCATTAAACGTATAATAAATAGGTTAAGTTAATTTTTATAGAAGGTGATTAAATGAGTAAGATAGTATATGATGTAGTAGAAGATTATATCAGAGAAACACTTGAAGAAAATACGGGACAAATAAGAAAAATGGAATTGTATGCAGAAGAAAATAATGTTCCGATAATACATAAAGAAGTAGCAGAATTATTAAAAGTTATTTTGAAAATTCATAAGCCAAAGAGAATACTTGAAATAGGTTGTGCTATAGGTTATTCTTCAATTTTTTTCGAGTCTGTTTTAGATAATGAAGTAGAAATAATTACTACAGAAAGAAATCCAGTGATGTTGGAGAAAGCAAAGAAAAATATAAAAGATGCTGGATTAGAAGATAGAATAAGCATACTTGAAGGTGATGCACAAGAAACCTTGAATACAGTAGATGGAAAATTTGATATGATATTTATAGATGCAGCCAAGGGTCAATATAAGATGTTTTTTGATATGGTTATAGATAAACTGAAAATAGGAGGAATAGTTATATCGGATAATATTTTATACAAAGGTATGATTGCGAGTGATGATTTAGTGGTAAGAAGAAAAAAGACGATAGTAAAAAGAATGAGAGACTATCTTGATTATATATGTCAATCTGATTATTTGGATACATCTATAATACCTATAGGCGATGGCTTAGCAATAAGTTATAAAAAGTCAGAAGGCAAATAAAAGAAAGAGAATTTTGAAAGGAGAAAAAATGAATAAAGTAGAATTATTAGCTCCAGCAGGAGATTTAGAAAGATTAAAAATAGCTTTTGAATATGGAGCAGATGCGGTATATCTAGGTGGAGAAAACTTTGGAATGAGAACTGCAGCTAAAAATTTTAGTATAGATGAAATTAAAGAGGGGGCGGATTTTGCACACGAAAGAGGAAAGAAAATATTTGTTACTGTAAATATAATACCTCATAATGAAGATTTCATTGGCTTTAAAGAATATCTTTTAGATTTAGAAAAAGCTGGAGTAGATGCTCTTATCGCATCAGACCCAGGGGTAATAGATGTAATAAAAGAAACTATCCCCAATATGGAAATACATCTAAGTACACAAGCAAATACAACAAATTACAAAAGTGCAAATTTCTGGTATAAACAGGGAGTAAAAAGAGTAGTTGTGGCCAGAGAACTTTCCTTCAAAGAAATAAAGGAAATTAGGGACAATGTTCCACAAGACCTTGACATAGAAGCTTTTATGCATGGTGCAATGTGCATATCATATTCAGGTAGATGTTTAATTAGTAATTATATGACAGGAAGAGATGCAAATAGAGGTTCTTGCGCACAATCATGTAGATGGAAATATAGCTTAATGGAAGAAAAAAGACCAGGTGAATATTTTCCAGTATATGAAGATGAGAGAGGGACTTTTTTCTTTAATTCAAAAGACCTTTGTATGATAGAGTATATTCCAGAGCTTATAGAATCAGGCATAACAAGCTTAAAGATAGAAGGTAGAATGAAAACAGCATATTATGTTGCTACTGTTGTTAGAGCGTATAGAATGGCAATAGATGAATACTATAAAGACCCTGAAAATTGGAAGTTTAATCCGATGTGGCTTGAAGAATTGAAAAAGGGTAGCCATAGACATTTTACTACTGGATTTTATAATGATAAACCTGGAACAGAAGAGCAAAATTATGCATCTGCATCATATGTGAGAAACTACGATTTTGTAGGAATAGTTTTAGAAGATGCAGATGAAAATGGACTTGTAACTGTAGAGCAGAGAAATAAAATGGTTGTAGGTGACGAAATAGAAATAATGGGACCTTATACTGAAACTAAGATAGCAACAATTGAAGAAATGTATAATGAAGATGGAGATTCGATAGAAGCTGCTCCACATCCAAGACAAATTGTAAAAATGAGGTTGCCTAAGGAAGTAAAAACTAATTTTATGCTTAGAAAAGCAATAGAAGAAAAATAAATAAAAAAAGACATTATAGACTTTTTAGTTTATAATGTCTTTTTTTATGCCTATATTAATATAGATATAAATATACCTGTTTTATACAAAAATAATAAGAAAAACAGTGTAATTTTAAATGTTTGAATAAGTATAAGGAGGATTATCTTGAAGTTAAGAGGGAGTATAGGTATGGACGCAGTATTTTCAATTATACTTGTATTGATGATGCTAGTATTTTTGGAAGGAACAAGCAAAAATATAGTTACTATATCAAAAAAAATAGAAAAAAAACAGGACATAAAAAGGATCTTAATAGATGAAGCTGAAAAAGAAAAAAGTATAATATCCTCATACAAAGGAAGTGTAGATAAGATTTCAGAGTTGGAAAATTATAAAAATAAGGAATATAGTGTTAGAAAAAAAAGAAAGATAATAGAAAGAGAATATGGATACATATCAAGTTCTATAGAAATATCA
>JAHHSS010000031.1 GCA_020025095.1 Peptostreptococcus sp. | reverse complement strand
AGATAAGTCTATATACATAATATTTAAGTAATGTTCGGAGCTAGATAATAAGGAGTTTTTATTTTTAAAGGTATAAATTATGAAAAAAATTAAATAAAAATTTACATGCTTTTTATTTAATTTTTATTTAAGTAAGGAGAATACATATGAGGCAATACATAGTTAATACGTTTTCAGATGAAGTGTTTGGCGGAAGTCCCGTTGCAGTATGTATAGTAGAATCGTGGATACCTTCAAGAGATATGATGAAAATAGCAATTCAAAACAACCTTCCAGAAACGGCCTTTATAATAAATAGAGGTATATATTATGAACTTAGGTCTTTTAGTCCATATGGAGAATTGCATAAGTTTGTAAATTCCTCTTTAGCAGCGGCATATATTGTCTTTAGGTTTTTAAGACCAGAGCTTAATGAGATTAATTTTAGAACATCAAAGGTTGGAATTGTTTTAAAAAGAAAATATGATAGAATTTCTCTAATCATACCACAGATTAAATTATTCGAGTTAGAAACTTCATATGAAGTCGAAGCTGCTTTGGGAATTATGCCAAAGAGAATTTTTGGAGGTGCTGGTGTTTTTTTTGTTTTTGAAAATGAAGAACAGGTTATGGACTTTAATCCTAATATAGATAAAATAATGGAGTTGTTTAATAACGAATATAGTTTACCTCAAAGAAAAAATTGGAGGAAACATATAGATAATTTGCTTTCAGATGACGTTGATATATTTATGGAATCTAATGAAGAAAGTATTTTGTTTAGCGATTTATCATTTTGTATAACATCCATTAGTGATGAAGCAGATTGCATATGTAGATATTTTTCTTCAATAAATTATATAATGCATGGATATGAGTATCCAATAAAATATGAAACAATGTTACCGTACTGGTTTAGTGAAATGAAAAAAAATAAAATTAAGATTAGACAAGTAGATCAAAGGAATGCTTTGCTAGAATGTACTAATAAATTTGATACCAAAATCGAAATAAGCGGAAAGGCAAGGCTATATGCAATATCTGATATATATGTTGAATAAAAAAGGTGGTATGTACCAATTTTTTTATTATAGGGACGTGTCCCCGTTGAGTTCGCAAAGCGTGCTAAACAATAAACCACCCGCTATGCGGTGCGCGACAGATGTTATACAAAAAAATCAACATTTCATAGTATAATTGAAATGTTCAAGCTCAATAATACTAATAGGAATGTGATTTTAAGGCAAATAAAGCGAACAGCTTATCACATACAAAATGGATGTGTAAATATCACATTGTATTTACTCCCCAATACAGACGAAAAATAATATATAGTAAACATAGAGAAAGTATAGGAATGATACTAAGACAGCTGTGTACATATAAGGATGTTGAAATAATAGAGGGTCATCTAATGATAGACCATGTTCATATACTAGTAAGTATATCACCTAAATGAAGTATATCATAATTTATGGGGGTATCTAAAAGGAAAAAGTGCACTAATGATATTTGATAAGCACGCAAATATTAAGTATAAATTTTGTAATAGACATTTTTGGTCTGAAGGCTATTATGTTAGCACAGTAGGTCTTAATGAAGGAACAATAAAGAAGTACATTTAAGATCAAGAAAAGCATGATATAGCATTAGATAAATTGAGCATTAAAGAATATGAAGATTTCTTTAGGGATGGCAAGTAGTACAAATATCCCTTAAGGGATAGCTATGAGTCAAAGGCTGATCTTGAACAGAGTGAAAGCTAGCGCCTTTAAACGCTGAGCAGTAACCTTTGTGTAAACTACCTGTTGAACGGATGGTTATGATATAAATAAGTTGAATACCAAAAAACAATTAGTTTATATTGCTAAAAGATAAAAAAACATATATTTATAATATCTATATATAATTGCAATTAACTAGAATACAATGAAAAAAATTTAAAAATTAAAAACTTTAAAATAATATCTAATCTCAATATATGCAAAATCAGTTAAAAAAATAAGAAAAATATACTATGAAATCTTACAAATACTTTTTGGAATATAAAAGTTATATAAAAAAATGAAATATTTAAACAAATATTTCAAAAATATGCATTAATTATTTAAATTATGATAAAATTTAGAATAGGAGGACAGATTAAAGTAATAGCAATTCAAAAAGAAGAATTATAATATTTGTATATTGAGAAAGAGAGGATTGAGTGTGCTATGTCCAAGAATCATGTACAAAGGGGAAAGTTTGAATATGATAATTATGACAATTTAGTGGAAGACATGATGGAGCATATAGACGAAATAATAGTTATTTTCGATAAAGATGGCTTCATACGAAGAATGAATTCTATAAGCGATCAAATATTGCCGTTTGAAAGAAAAGACATTGTGGGGAAAAATATTAAGGAATTAGTTGAAAATAATGTAGTGGATAATCCAATTATTTTGGAAATGATTCAAAAGAAGGAAAAGGTTTTTCGGAATATTATATACCCACAAGGAAAGGTTATTTCTTATACTGCTATACCTAGATTTGCTGAGTCGGGAGAGTTTATAGGTGGAGTTCTTACAGGAAGAGATGTGTCTAGAATTTTAAACTTATTGAAAGCTTCAGATGAAACAAAGGATAGTGATATTGAATATATATCTGAGAGCAAGTGTATGGATAGAATAAAAGATATTATTTCAACTATATCAGATTCGGATGTTTCTGTTTTGATATTAGGAGAATCTGGAACAGGAAAGGAAATAATAGCAAGGAGTATTTGGAAGCAAAGTTGTAGAAGAGACAAAAGATTTGTCGCTATTAACTGTGCGTCAATTTCACAGGACTTAGTAGAGTCAGAACTTTTTGGATATGAGCCTGGGGCATTTACTGGTGCAAGAAAAAATGGCAAAAAAGGTCTTTTGGAACATGCAGATGGTGGAACTATATTTCTTGATGAAATAGGAGAGTTATCATTAGAAACTCAAAAAAAACTTTTAAGAGTAATACAGGAGAAGTCGATAATAAGAATTGGTGGAGTAGAGCCGATTGATATAGATGTTAGGTTTATTTCGGCTACAAATAAAACCATAAAGGAGATAAAGGATCCAAATATTTTTAGACAGGATTTATACTATAGGTTGAGTGTGATACCGCTTTTGATACCACCTCTTAGACAGAGAAAAGATGATATATTACCGATAACAGATTTTTATATTGAAAGATTTAATAAGAAATACAATCGAAATATACATCTTACAAATGATGCAAAAGATGCTATTGTAAAAAACAACTGGCCAGGTAATATTAGAGAATTGAAAAATGCTATGGAGAGACTAGTAATACTTTCAGCATATGAAACAATAGATAAAGATCATATTGAAAGAATAATCGGAATAGAGTATTTAGAAGTATTACCAAGTCAAGATAATAAAGATGAAGATATAGAGAATAAATATTCGGAAGAAATGTCATCTATTGAAGTGAATGATATAGTAAGTATTGATGAAGCTCACAGAATAGTTGAGCAAGAAATAGTTTCTATGGCTGTTAAAAAATATGGAAATGTAACGGAAGCATCTAAAGTTATAGGAATAAATCCATCTACGGTATATAGAAAAATTAAGAGTGGATATATACAGCTATAAAAGATTTATAAAATAGAAGCTTATAGAATTTATGTCAATAAAATGTGTTTAAACGCAACTTTGTTTAAGTTATATTTTACACAATTGATTAAATAAAAATATAAGTAAAACATATATGAATATATTAACAGTTTTTTGCATAAAGCGAATCTTTCGCATAATACAAAAAACTGTTTTTTTTTAGCAACTCCTGGAAAATACTGTAAGTTCATAAGAAAACATTTTAAACAATAGAAAATAAATAGAAAATATATAAAAATAAGAATAAAAACTTAATAATTAAGAAAATATATTGTTAAAAAAAATGCAATTATGCAAAAAAAATAAAAGTAAAAAAATATTTAAAACTAACGAAAATATTTGTATTAATTCCCAAATAGCGTAAATTCAAGGTGGTTTAGTAAAAAAATAACAAAATTTTTTGGGAATATAAATCTTGGCAAGCTAATTGCATATATATAAGACAAAACGAATAATTAATTTGTTGGTTTATTAGGCTTATTAATTAATTTTTACTTTGGAGAAGGAGGAAATAAAATGAGCAAAACAGGTTTACCATTAGAGGGAGTAAGAGTAATTGAGTATGCAAATTATGTTGCAGCACCAGTATGTGGAAGATGCCTTGCAGATTGGGGTGCAGAAGTAATAAAGATCGAGCCACTTCAGGGTGATTCAATGAGATATGTTGGTATGCAGTGGAATTTTCCTATTGATGAAGATGAGAATCCATTGTTTGAAATGGAAAATTCAGGTAAAAAGGGAATTATGGTAGACACAAGAAGTAAAGAAGGGGTAGAACTTATTTACGAATTATTACAAACAGCAGATGTTTTTTTAACTAATACAAGGCAGAGAGCTTTAGACAAGAGTGGACTTAATTATGAATGTATAAAAGAAAAAGCTCCACACATAATATTTGCACATCTATTGGGATATGGTGATAATGGTCCAGCAAAAAATAACCCAGCATTTGATTATACAGCTTATTTTGCAAGGGGCGGTGTAGCAAGAGCGTTAATGGAAAAGGGAACATCACCAGCAAATCCAGTTGCAGGATTAGGAGATCACTATGCAGGAATAAGTTTGGCAGCAGGTATATTAGCAGCTCTATATAAGAAAAGAGAAACTGGAATGGGGGAAAGAGTAACAGTGTCTCTTTTCCATACAGCAGTATTTGGTATGGGTATTCCAGTAGCAGCCTCAAAGTATGGATATAGAATGCCAATCTCAAGAAGAACACCACCTAATCCACTTAATACTACATTCAAGTGTGCGGATGGAGATTGGATTCAATTAGCATTCTTCCAATATGAAAAGTGGTTTGATAATTTCTGTGACATAGTTATAGAAAGATCAGACCTCAAGGGATCTAAGTACTCAACAATGAAAGAAGTTGTAAAGCATACTGAAGAATTTGTAATTATGATGGAAAAAGAATTTATAAAGAGACCATTTGCAGAATGGGCTGAAAGACTTCAAAAGGCAGGTATACCTTATGAAAAACTTGCTTCACCAGAAGATGTACTTAATGATGAACAATGTTGGTCAAATGATTATTTAATAAAGCATACATATGATAATGGTAATGAAGGCGTTTTATACAATACTCCAGTAATGTTTACAGAAAATCCTAGAAAGGGATATGTAAGAGCTCCGAAGATGGGTGAACATACTGATAAGGTAATGAAAGATCTTGGTATTTCAGAAGATAAGCTAGAAAAATTGAAGGAAAATAAAATTATAAAATAAGCTTAGGTTAAATAGAGCTTGATATTTACAAGGAGGTAAAAAAATGTCAGATAAAAAAGACGCTAGAAAGGTTATAAATGATTTATTGGCAGAACAATATGCGAATGCTTTTAAGGCAAAGGAGGAGGGAAGACCAGTTGGCTGGGCTACTTCAGTTTTCCCACAAGAACTAGCAGAGATATTTGATCTGAATTTATTATATCCTGAAAATCATGCTGCAGGAGTTGCTGCAAAGAAGGAGTCTTTAGAGCTTTGTGAACTTGCAGAAGGTGAAGGATATTCTAATGATTTATGTGCGTACGCAAGAACAAACTTTGGTTTGTTAGAGAAAGGTCATTCAGATACACTTCCAATGCCAGAACCAGATTTTCTATGTTGCTGCAACAACATATGTAATGAAGTTGTTAAGTGGTATGAAAATATAGCAAGAGAAAGAAATATTCCTTTGATAATGATAGATACTACTTATAATTATGATTATGAAGTTTCTGAAAGCAGAATAAAATATTTAAAGGCTCAGTTTGAGGAAGCTATTAAACAATTAGAAAAGATATCAGGAAAGAAATTTGATCCTAAGAGATTAGAAGAAGTTATGAAGATATCTTCTGAAAATGGTAAACTATGGAAGTATTCAATGAGTTTACCTCAAGGAAATTATCCTTCTCCAATGAATGGTTTTGATTTGTTTACATATATGGCAGTTATAGTATGTGCAAGAGGTAAGACTGAAACAACTGAAGCATTTAAGTTGCTTATAGAATATTTGGAAGATAATGCAAAGAAGGGTGAAACAACTTTCAGAGGAGAGGAAAAATATAGGATAATGATGGAAGGTATTCCATGTTGGCCATATATAGGATATAAGATGAAGACTTTGTCTAAGTATGGAGTTAATATGACAGGTAGTGTTTATCCTCATGCATGGGCACTTGAATATGAAGTAAATGATTTAGATGGTATGGCTAGAGCATATAGCTCAATGTTCAACAATGTTAATATAGAAAAAATGGTTGAATACAGAATCAACGCTCTAAAAGATGGTGACTGTGAAGGTGCATTTTATCATATGAACAGAAGTTGTAAATTGATGAGTTTTATTCAGTATGAGATGATGAGAAGGGTTGCCAAGAAAACCGATTTACCATATGCTGGTTTTGATGGGGATCAGGCTGACCCAAGAAACTTTACAAAAGCACAGTTTGAAACTAGACTTCAGGGATTGGTAGAAGTAATGAGCGAAAGAAAAAATAAATAGTTTTAATTTTGAGGAGGCCATAAAATGACTATTAACGATATATTAGGTAAATTAGAGTATGCTTCAAATCATCCTAAAGATTTAATGAAGCAATATTTAGATGAAAATAAAAAGGTGATTGGATTACTACCAGTTTATACACCAGCAGAGATAGTACATGCAAGTGGAATGATACCAATGGGTGTTTGGGGTGGAAAGACTGAAATAGATGCGGCAAAAGAATATTTCCCAGCATTTGCATGTTCAATAATGCAAGCAATACTAGAGTATGGAATTAAAGGAAGTTATGAAGGAATGTCAGCTGCTATAATTCCATGTATGTGTGACTCTCTAATTACAATGACTCAAAATTATAAGTCTGCGGTTACTGGAATGGAAATGATAGCATTTGTTCATCCACAAAACAGAAAGATACAAGCTGGAGTTGATTATCTTGTATCCGAATATGAGGGTGTAAAAAGTAAACTTGAAAAGATTTGTGGTCATGAAATAACAGAAGAAGCACTTCAAAATAGTATAGATGTGTATAATAAGCATAGAAAAGTTATACAAGAGTTTATAGAATTAGTGCCTAAACATCTAAATACAATAACACCATACTTAAGAAATGCAGTTATTAGAAGTGGGTTATTTATGAAGGTTGAAGAACATATTAATTTAGTAAATAAGTTAAATGAAGAATTAAAGTCAATGCCAGAAGAAAAATTTGATGGTAAGACAGTAATGGTTACAGGAATAATATTTGATGATAAGGAAATTTTGAAGCTATTGGAAGAAAATAATATTGCTGTAATTTATGACAATCTCGCTCAAGAAACTCTTCAGTTCAATACATTAGTACCAGATGAAGGTAAAAATGCCCTTGAAAGATTAGCTTTACAGTGGAGAGATGTTGAGGGTTCTACTTTGGCATATGATCCTGAGAAGAAGAGAGGAAAAATGATAGTTGAAAATTGCAAGAGAGTCGGAGCTGATGGAGTGATTTATGCAATGATGAAGTTCTGTGACCCAGAAGAATACGATTACCCAATAGTGATGAAAGACCTTAAAAATGCAGATATACCACACTTGTATCTAGAAATAGAACAGCAGGTTGGAAGTAATGAACAAATCAGAACAAGAGTACAGACATTTGCCGAAATGCTTGTATAATATTTTGGAGGTATGAAATGAAGTTAAAACTGGAACATCAAATGGTGAAAAAATCAATCAGGGATTTCTGTCAGGTAGAATTATACGATACAGATTTGGCAAAAGAAATGGACCAAGAAAATCGTCCAATGCCTGAAGAATTTATGAAAAAATTAGCTAGATATAAATATAATTCAGTAATAGTACCTAAGGAATATGGTGGTGCTGGTGCTGACTATATGTCTTATGCAATAATAATGGAAGAATTATCTAGAGCAGATTGTTCTTCAGGAACTTTCTTAACAGCGGGGGCTTCTTTGGTAGCTTTACCGCTTGTAAACTTTGGAACACCAGAACAAAAAGAAAAATATTTAAAACCTCTAGCACTAGGAACTCAAATTGGTGCTTTCGGTCTTACTGAGCCTGGTGCGGGTTCTGATGCTGGTGCAACAGCTACAACAGCTGAGTTAGATGGAGATTACTATATACTTAATGGAAGAAAATGTTGGATAACAAATGCACCATTTTGTGATTTTGCAATAGTTTCTGCGGTTACTGAGAAAGGTAAAGGAACACATGGAGGTATTTCAACTTTTATAGTTGAAACTAAGTGGGATGGAGTTACTCGTGGAGCTCATGAAAATAAGATGGGTATAAGAGGAACAAGAACATCTGATTTAATATTTAATGACGTAAAAGTTCCAAAAGAAAACATGTTAGGAAAACTAGGTGCTGGATTTAAAGTAATGATGAATACTCTTGAGTCAGGAAGAATAGGAGTAGCAGCACAGGCTGTAGGAGTAGCACAGTCAGCTTTAGATGAGGCTATAAAATATACTCAAGAGAGAGTTCAGTTTGGAAAGCCGATAGCTAAATTCCAAAATACTCAATTTACAATAGCAGAAATGGCTACAAAGGTTGAGGCTGCAAGATTGTTAGTATATAGTGCAGCTATGGATAAAGATTCAGGCAAGAATCCGGGATTAGCATCTTCAATGGCGAAGTATTATGCAGCGGAAGTTGCAAATGAAGTTGCATATAAGGCTCTTCAGCTTCATGGTGGATATGGATATGTTAAGGATTATAGAATTGAAAGAATATACAGAGATGCAAGAATTCTTCCAATCTATGAAGGAACTTCTCAGGTTCAGCAGATGGTTATAGCAGCTCATGTAATAAAATAAATAGATAGGATGGTGTAGATTTTGAGAATTATAGTATGTGCAAAACAGGTACCTGATACAACTGAGGTAAAAATAGATAAAAAGACAAATACACTGATAAGAGAAGGAGTTCCAAGTATACTTAATCCGGATGATGCTAACGCACTAGAAGAAGCATTAAGATTAAAAGATATCTATAAGGATTGTACAGTAACAGTAATTTCAATGGGACCTCCACAGGCAAAAGAAATGTTGAGAGAATGTTTAGCGATGGGTGCTGATGAGGCAATATTACTAAGTGATAGAGCCTTTGGAGGATCAGACACTTGGGCAACTTCAAATGCTTTGGCTGCGGCTATAAGAAAGATAGGAGACTATGATCTTATACTATCTGGTAGACAGGCAATAGATGGTGATACAGCTCAGGTTGGACCTCAGATAGCTGAGAAACTAGGTATTCCTCAAGTAACTTATGTTCAAAAATTGGACATTGATGGAAATACTTTAAATGTAGAAAGAGCATTAGAGAATGGATTTGAAAAAATAGAACTTCAGATGCCAGCTTTATTGACAGCTGTTAAGGAATTAAATGAGCCAAGACATATGTATATAGATAAGATATTTGAAGCTTGTAAAAAAGAAATTCCAATATTGACTATAAATGATGTAGATATAACTGCATCAGAAGTAGGGTTAAAAGCTTCTCCTACAAGAGTGTATAGATCATTTACACCTGAAGTTAAAGGCCAGGGAAAAATTCTTAATGGTACGGTTGAGGAAATCTCACATAGTCTAGTAGAAAAGCTTAGAGAGAAACATATAATATAAATTAGGAGAGGTTAGATATGGAAAAAGTAGATATTTCAAAGTACAAAGATATATGGGTGTATGCTGAACAGAGACAAGGAAAGCTTGCTCCAGTTGTTATAGAATTACTAGGAGAAGGTAGAAAGCTTGCAAATGTAAAAGGCATAAAATTAAATGCGATACTAGTAGGAAATGAAGTAGAATATTTAGTGGATGAACTTTATTCTTACGGTGCTGAAACTGTTTATTTCTGTAAAGATAGCAAGCTTGAAAACTATACAACAGATGGATATTCTAAAGTTATTTGTGATGCAATAGAGAAGTATAAGCCGGAAATATTTCTTATAGGAGCAACTCATATAGGTAGAGATATGGCTCCGAGAATAGCATCAAGGTTGAATACGGGATTAACAGCTGATTGTACGAAGTTAGAAATAGATGAAGAGGATGGAAAAATAAAACAGACTAGACCAGCATTTGGTGGAAATATAATGGCAACTATAATATGCCCAGATAATAGACCGCAAATGTCAACAGTAAGACCTGGAGTAATGGATAAAGCAATAAAGGATTCATCTAAGAAGGGTGAATTAGTAATGGTTGAATTAGATCTTAAAGAATCTGATATTAGGACAAAAGTCAAAGAAATAGTTGAATCTGGAAAGGATTTAGTATCTCTTACAGATGCTGAAGTTATAGTTTCAGGAGGTATAGGACTTGGAACTCAAGAAGGATTCAAGCTTATCGAGAAGTTGGCTGAAAAACTAAATGGCGTAGTAGGAGCTTCTAGGGCAGCTGTTGATGCAGGTTGGATAGATCACTCGCATCAAGTAGGGCAGACCGGAACAACAGTTAAACCAAAGCTTTATATTGCTTGTGGAATATCAGGTGCAATACAGCATTTAGCTGGTATGACAGAATCTGATACAATAGTTGCAATAAATAAAAATCCTGATGCACCTATATTTAAAGTAGCAGATTATGGTTTAGTAGGAGATCTTTATGATATAATTCCTCAGATAATAGAAGAATTAGATAGCATTGAGGATAATTAAGAGTTTTAATTTATGTTTATAGGAGATTGATATGAAAATATTAGCTTATCATGTTCAAGAGTACGAAGAGGATGCAGTTAGGAATTGGGCAAAAAATAATGATATTTGTGTTGATATAGAGTATGGACTATTGACAGCTGATTCTGTTGATAAGGCAAAGGGATATGATGGAGTAACTACTCAACAAGTAATTGAAGTTAAGGATGAAGATATATATAGAAAATTGAAGGAAAATGGCGTTAAGCAAATATCTTCTCGAACAGCAGGAGTAGATATGTTTGATTTAGATTTGGCAAAAAAGTATGGAATAAGTATTACAAATGTTCCACAATACTCTCCTAATGCCATAGCAGAATTTGTAGTTACTCATACGATGATGCTTTTAAGAAATATTAATCAAATAAAAGCTGCACAAGCCACAGGTAATTTTAAGTGGGAAAAGAAAGTTATAGCAAAAGAAATACGAAATTGTGTAGTAGGAATAATAGGTACAGGTCGAATAGGTTTTACAGCTGCGAAGTTGTTTAATGGACTTGGTGCCAAGGTAATAGGTTATGATGTATATAAAAATCCTGAGGCAGAAGGTGTATTAGAGTATGTTCCAGATTTAGAAACTCTTTTATCAGAGTCAGATGTAGTTTCTCTACATCTTCCGTTGACAAAAGATACATATCATTTAATAGATAAAGATAATATAAAATTTATGAAAGATGGAGCTATATTTATAAATACAGGAAGAGGAGCATTAGTTGATACAGAAGCCTTATTAGCTGAATTAGATTCTGGACATATAAAGGCGGCTGGTCTTGATGTTTTAGAGTGTGAAACGCTATATGTTAATCAGGAAATAGATAAAGAAAAGTTAGAAGATTCACCAGTTACTAATCTTATGACTAGAGATGATGTAAACTTGACAGGACATTTTGCTTTCTTCACAGAAACAGCAGTTGATAATTTAGTCAGCACTTCTCTTGACAATATAAAAACTCATATTGAGACTGGTGAAGTTGTAAATGGCATGAATTAATAGTTTTAAAGGAGTGTAGCAGGATGAAAGTGTTAGGGGTAGATATAGGATCTACAACATCTAAAGGAGTTATAATGGATGAAAATCTAAATATTATAGACTCTATTATAATACCATATGGAACAGGAACAAGTGGACCTCAAAAATTGAACCAAAAGATTTTTGAAGTGACTGGTATGGAGATTTCTGATTTTGATAAAGTAGTCGTAACTGGATATGGAAGAATGAAATATCAAGGTGCTGATAAGCAAATCAGTGAACTCAGTTGTCACGCAAAAGGTGCTGTTCATTTGATACCAAGTGTAAGAACAATTATAGATATTGGTGGACAAGATGCTAAAGCTCTTAAAATTGATGAAAATGGCAAACTTGAGAGTTTTGTTATGAATGATAAGTGTGCTGCCGGTACTGGAAGGTTTTTAGAGGTTATGTCAAATATTCTTGAAACAGATATATCCAATTTGGGTGAATTAGATAAAAAATCTGATAAACATATAATGATAAGTAGTACCTGTACAGTATTTGCAGAATCAGAAGTTATATCTAACTTATCTGAAGGTGTTTCTATAGAGAATATTGTAGCAGGAGTACATGATTCTGTTGCAAAGAGAGTTTCAAGTCTAGCCAAAAGAATCGGATTAAAAGAGCACATTGTTTTAGTTGGAGGCGTTGCGACAAACTCTGGAATAGTTAGGGCTATGAATGATGTACTTGGAAAAGAAGTGATTGTTCCTGATAAGGCGCAGTTGACAGGTGCAATTGGAGCGGCTTTAAGTGCAGTTGACATGTTAGGTGATAAATAAATTTATTGATGTTTAAACAACAATCTTGCTGAAACTACTTGTAAAAGGGCACAGTCTAATTGATTGCTGTGCCCTTTTTATTTATTATAATAAGGAGAATTAAAAGTGGATTACAAAAAAATCAGAGTAAAAGATGTGTTCGTAGTAGGTTCTGCGTTATTTGCAATGTTTTTTGGTGCAGGAAATCTGATATTTCCACCATATTTAGGAGTTGTTTCTGGTAGTAAATGGTGGATAACTTTTTTGGGATTTCTGTTTGCTGATGCGTGTTTGTCTCTATTAGTAATTATTTCTCTGACTAAGTTTAATGGTGAAATGGATGCACTATTTGATATAGTTGGAAAAAGATTTTCAAAAATTATGGGATCTGTAATAGTAATTTGTATTGGTCCACTGATAGCAGTTCCAAGAACTGCAGCAACTACATATGAAGTTGCAATTTTACCAACAATAGGATCGGGATTTGATAGAATAATTTTCTCGGTAATATTTTTTGCAATTGTACTAGCTCTGACAATAAAACCAGCAAAGGTCGTAGATATAGTAGGACAGTATTTAACACCGGTTTTATTGATATCATTAGCTATTTTGATAATTAAGGGTAGTATATCTCCTTTGGGTGAAATTAGTAATAGAGTTCTGATTGAGGGAGGATTATTTTCAAGAGGAATAAAGGAAGGATACCAAACACTCGATTCCTTAGGAGCATTTGTATTTGCAAGTGTAATAATTGCTTCACTTGTAGACAGAGGATATAAGGATGAAAGGATAAAGGTACGGGCAGCTATAACAGCGGGTGTAGTTACTGTAATAGGTATGTTGCTAGTTTATGGAGGATTAGCATATTTAGGAGCTACTGTATCATCAAAGTATGGTGCAGACATAGATTCAACAGCTCTTTTGGTTGCAATTACACATGGATTGATGGGAAATTTAGGTAAAATTTTGCTTGCAATAATGATTACATTGACATGCCTAACAACTGCTATAGGTGTTACGTCATCTTGTGGATTATTCTTTAGTAGATTAAGCAAAAATAAATTTAGTTATGAAAAAGTTGTATTAATAGTATGTATTTTAAGCGCAATAGTTTCTAATTTAGGTGTTACTCAAATACTAAAATTTGCACTCCCTATATTGTTGGTGGTGTATCCAGTAGCATTAACACTAGTTATTTTAGGTTTATTCAGTAAAAAGATAAAAGATAGATTAGTTTTTAGAATAGCAACAGCTACAAGTTTAATTTTTAATTTTACAGTAGTTGTAAGTGGACTTGTGGGAAATAAAACGATAATTGATTTAGTTTCAAAATTTCCGTTTTCTAGCTTAAGTTTTGAATGGGTTGTTCCTGTGTTTATTTCGGTTGCTATAGGTCTTATATTATCGAAGAAAAATAATGAGGATATAAATTATATTGAAGAAACAGTAGAGAATATAGAAACTATTGATTAGATATTGACTGAGTTAAGCAAGGTGTATCGAATATAAGCACTTTTAATACATACAGTAGGGATAGTGTGATAAATATTTTAGGAGAAAGTAATTTTCTTCACGAACAAAAAACAGAAAATTAAGAAAATAATAAAAAATTTTATAACAAGTGAGGGATTGTTTTGAAAAAGGTAATAAAGTTAGGTTCGTTTGGAGCACTTCTAGGTGTAGCAGGGGTTCTATTTGGTTCACATGCAGGTGGAGGTTTTGCTACAGGAAATCAAGTGACTCAATATTTTGTGAAATATGGTTGGCTAGCTCCGATCACAGGTACATTAACAATGTTAGTTTTGACAGTAACTTTAAGAGAAGCAATCATAATGTACAATAATAATGAATGTGAAAATTATAAAGATCTATTTCAAGAGCTATGGAGACCATATATAAAACTAGAAATACTTTGGGAAATATATTATTATTTTATGGTAATAATAGCTGTTGGAGCTGTTATAGCTGGTGCAGCTAGTGTATTTGAAAGTGTTGGAGTACCATATGTTTTAGCAGTTTTTATAGTAGGTTTGGTATTGCTATTCTTGACAATATTTGGAGCTGTTGTTGTGTCAAGCGTATCAGGAATAATGGCGATTATAATTCTAATATGCTCTATTATAATATTCACAGCAGGCATAAAATTAAGAGTTCCAGAGATTGCAAATATATTTGCCACAAAAGAAACTTGGGGAAATGGAAATATAACTCCATTCATAATGATATTTACATATGCAGGGTTCCAATCCGTAGTAATACCAGCAGTAACTGCTAGTTCAAGAGAACTATTGAGAGATGACAAAGAAGCTACTGCAGCTATGGGGCTTGCCTTTATAATGAATGTAGTTGCACTTGGTTTAGCTATTATAATGTTACTTGGATGGTATAAAGAATTTACAGCGGCAGGAGAATCTACTCTTCCAACGCTATATGTAGCAAAGAATATAGGTAGTAATTTAATGAAATTTGCTTATCAAATATCATTGTTCTTATGTTTAATATCTACAGGTGTTACAACTATATTTGGTATGGTAAATAGATTTGAAGATTATAAAAAGCTAATGTTTATAAAAGAAAAGAAATTAAGAAGAGCATTTATTTCTTTTGCGATAATGGTAATAGCAATATTATTATCTTTAACCGGACTTGATAATATTGTTAAATACGGATATGGATATTGTGGATATTTGGGAATTTTTGCTATTATAATACCATTTTTAACTATTGGTGTTTATAAAAATAGAAAATTTAAAAAAGAACATCCTGGATATAAATGGAAAAAGAAAAGAATTGAAGAAAAAAAAAGTCAAAATAATATGT
>JAHHSS010000030.1 GCA_020025095.1 Peptostreptococcus sp. | reverse complement strand
ACTTAGTATTTATTAATTTAAAATGAAATATGGTACTTTTTAAATAAATTGTAAATGAAAAAGGAGAAGATGAAGTTGGAAAATAAGAGAGTACTACTTGGAATGAGTGGTGGAGTAGATAGTACGGTGGCAGCATATCTTTTAAAGGAAAAGGGATATGAAGTTGTTGGAGCTACCATGAAATTGTGGCTTCCTGAAAATGTTGAAAATAATGCAATAGAAGATGCGAAGAAGATGGCAGAAAAGCTAGGTATTGAGCATCATATAATAGAACTTGAAGATACATTTAAAGAAACTGTAGTCAAACATTTTATAGATGGATATTATGAAGGAAGTACCCCTAATCCATGTGTATTTTGTAATAAGCATATAAAATTTGATTTAATGTTTGATGTTGCGGATAAACTAGGATGTAGGTATGTGGCAACAGGACATTACTCTAGAATAATAAAGAATGAAAAAACAGGTAAGTATGAACTTATAAAAGCAGTAACGGATAAAAAAGATCAGTCATATATGATGTATAATCTTAACCAAGAAAAGCTATCCAGAATATTATTTCCAATTGGTGAGTATGAAAAATCTGAAATAAGGGAGATGGCTGAAAAGGTCGGATTAGAAGTTTATAATAAGCCAGATAGTCAAGATATTTGTTTTATACCAGATGGTGATTATGAAAGGTTTTTGGAAAAATATTCTGGGAAAAAAGATAAAAAAGGAAAATTTATAGATTCTCAAGGTAATGAATTGGGAAAACATCAAGGTATAACAAGGTATACCATAGGACAAAGAAAGGGGCTTGGTATAACTTTTGGAAAGCCAATGTATGTTATTGATATTAATGGAAAAAATAACACAGTAACTCTTGGAGAAAATAATGACCTTTTTAAAAATGAATTGATAGCTAAAGATGTTAACTTCCTTGAATTTTCTTTAGAAGAAATGGATGAAAACCTAAGTGTTCAGGCAAAAATTAGGTATTCTTCGAAACTTTCAAATGCAACGGTTACAAAGTTAGATAATAATAGAGTAAAAGTCATATTTGAAGAAGCTCAAAGAGCTATTACAAAAGGACAGAGTGTTGTATTCTATAATGAAAATAAACTAATTGGTGGAGGCGTTATAGAATAAAAATTGGAAACTTTTCTAAATATCTACTTAAATAAAATTTTAAAAAAATCAAATTTTATCTCCATAAATTGGGAGGAGAATAAACTTAACAAATTAGAACATTGTTAATAGAAAAAACTTAAATAGAATTTTAATGAAAAAAATTGCGGTTATAATAAAATATGAATTATTAAAATAAAGAAAAACTTTACTTTAGGTCTTTTACACCTTAAAAAACTATGTTTCATAAGGTATAAAAAGAATAATGTAAACTTGACAATTTTACTAGGGTATAATAAAATTATTTCAGAATAAAATCCGAGTTAATTAGTATGAATTGCTTAAAAGGATATTTAAGAGGTGATGTTAATATGAAATTTCCCACCAAGGCTATATGTTTTAAAGCCTACTTTCCAATAGGAATTGAATGAGTAATTTAAGCGATGTCCTTAAGGCTTATATTAAGCAGAAGAAATATTTCTTATTTTATCTTGCAAAGAAATTTCAGTTTTGAAAGTTAGCTTGTTAAAGTATAAGAAAAGCTCGTGGTGGTTACTAGTTAGATTTAAGTACTTCAATATATTATGGTTGTTTATCTTATAATTATTTTGAGGATAAAATCAAATATATAGCGCATTAAATAAAATATAGGTGCGAAATTTTTGATTTTTTATTAAAATATATACTCAGTTTACTCTAAATTTTATTAAAGTTCATGTTGGGGTAAACAACATAATTTAAAATCGAAAAGCTGGGAAATGACATAAATGACAGCTTGTACAAATAGCTTTTATTCAAATGATAGCAAATGAAAAATATAAAAATGGAGATGAAAAGTTATGGAAAACAGAAAAATATATATGGATTATTCAGCAACTACACCAGTTAAAAAGGAAGTATTAGATGAAATGCTCCCATATTTTACAGAGCACTTTGGAAATGCATCAAGTCATTATTCATTTGGTGAAGAAGCCAAAGCTGGATTAGAAAAAGCAAGAGGACAGGTTGCAAACCTAATTAATGCGGAAACTTCAGAAATATACTTTACTGCAGGTGGTTCTGAAAGTGATAATTGGGCTATAGAGGGGACAGCTTTAAAGCTTAAAGAAAAAGGAAATCATATAATAACATCAAAGATAGAACATCATGCGGTTCTTCACACATGTGAATATCTTGAAAAAAGGCATGGATTTGAGGTAACTTATCTTGATGTAGATGAAAATGGAAAAATAAATCTTGAAGAACTGGAAAATGCAATAAAGGACACAACAGTTTTAATAACAATAATGTTTGCAAACAACGAAATAGGTACTATTGAACCAATTAAAGAAATTGCACAGATAGCAAAAAGACATAAGGTATTGTTCCACACTGATGCGGTTCAGGCATTAGCAAATGTAAAGATAGACGTAAAAGATTTAGGAATAGACATGATGAGTATGTCGAGTCATAAGATATATGGGCCTAAGGGAATAGGAGCTTTATATATTAGAAAGGGATTAATAATAGATAACCTTATACATGGTGGAGCTCAGGAAAGAAAGAGAAGAGCTGGAACAGAAAACATACCTGCAATAGTTGGATTTGGTAAGGCATGTGAACTAGCAGAAGCAAATTTTGATAGCCATGTTAAACATCTTACTAGATTAAGAGATAAATTAATAGATGGTATTGAAAAGGCCATACCATGTACTAAGGTCAATGGGCATAGAGAAGATAGGCTTCCTGGAAATGCAAACTTTGCTTTTAAATATATCGAAGGAGAAGGTATGCTTTTACTTCTTGATCATGTAGGAATAGCTGGCTCAAGTGGTTCAGCATGTACATCAGGATCGCTTGATCCATCACATGTACTATTAGCTATAGGATTACCTCACGAAATAGCGCATGGTTCATTAAGACTTACAGTAGGAGATTTTACTACTGAAGAAGATATAGATTATATAATTGAACAGCTTCCTATAATTGTTGAAAGATTAAGAAGTATGTCTCCGCTTTATGATGAGGCCAAAGCAAATGGGGAAGTAGAATAAATAGAAAATTAATTGGAGGAAAACAATGCAATACAGTAAAAAAGTAATGGATCATTTTATGAATCCTAGAAATATGGGAATAATAGAAAATGCTAGTGGTGTGGGAGAAGTTGGAAATCCACAGTGTGGTGATATAATGAAGATATATCTAGATATAGATGATCAGGGTGTGATAAATGATGTTAAGTTTAAAACTTTTGGTTGTGGATCAGCAATAGCAAGTTCTTCTATGGCTACAGAAATGATAAAGGGTAAAACTATACACGAAGCCTTAGAACTTACTAATAAGGCTGTTGCAGAAGCTCTAGATGGTTTGCCACCAGTAAAGATGCATTGTTCAGTTTTAGCAGAACAAGCAGTAAAATCAGCTCTTCTAGATTATGCAAAGAAAAACAATATAGTAATACCAGAGCTTGAAAATTATGAATTTGACGATGCCCATGAGCATGAACATGAGGATGAAGAATAAAATATAATATTTGCAGGAGAATCAATTTTCAGATGAAAAATTGATTCTCTTTTTTAGTATAGTAGGCTTGTTTTATATTTAAAAAATAGCAAAAATTAAATTTTTATTTGCAAAATATCTTTTTATTTAGTAAAATGATATATATATAATAAATGCGATGAAAAGAAGTAGTAGCTGGAAATGTATTTTCAGAGAGTGGACGTTAGCTGTGAGTTCATATTGTCAGCCAGTGAAGCAGTCTTGGAGCAGGTGCTTTGAATTTAAGTAGGAGTATTCGTTAGCTGCGTTAAAGCAAATGAGATGTCGTTTTTACGATAATTAGGGTGGTACCGCGGAACTTCGCCCCTGTATTTATACAGGGGTTTTTTTATTGTTACTAAACTAAAAAAAATTATGTTGGAGGTAAAATATATGGAAAAATTAGGTTTAAATGAAATTAGAAGAAGATTTACAGAATTCTTTAGAACAAAGGATCATTATATTGCAAAGTCTCATTCACTAATACCAAGTAATGATAAGTCATTACTTCTTATAAATTCAGGGATGGCGCCGCTTAAAAACTATTTCTCTGGTGTGGAAACGCCTCCCAAGAAGAGAATGTCAACTGTTCAAAAATGTATAAGAACAGGTGATATAGATAATGTAGGAGTGACAGCAAGACATGCTACTTTTTTTGAAATGATGGGGAATTTTTCCTTCGGTGATTATTTTAAGAAAGAAGCTATTACCTGGGCATGGGAATTTATTACAGAATGGCTTGAAATACCAGAGGAAAAAATTTGGGTTACAGTATATGAAAGTGATGATGAAGCATATGATTTATGGAAAAATATGATAGGGTTCCCAGAAGAAAAAATAGTTAGATTAGGCAAGGAAGATAATTTCTGGGAAATAGGTTTAGGACCTTGTGGCCCATGTTCAGAAATATATTTTGATAAGGGTGAAAAATACGGTTGTGGATGTAAAGATTGTAAACCAGGCTGTGACTGTGATAGATTCTTAGAATTTTGGAATCTTGTATTTACACAATTTGATAGACAAGAAGATGGAAGCTATGGAGATCTTGAAAATAAGAATATAGATACAGGTATGGGCCTTGAAAGAATGGCATGTGTAATGCAAGAAGTAGATAATATCTTCGAAGTTGATACTATACAAAGCGTATTGAAAAAAGTTACTGAAATAGCAAATATAGAATATGGAAAAGATAAAATCGCTGATAAATCTGTAAGAATAATAACTGACCATATAAGATCAGTTACCTTTATGGTAGGTGATGGAATACTTCCATCGAATGAAGGGCGAGGATATGTATTAAGAAGGCTTCTTAGAAGAGCTGCTAGACATGGAAAACTTTTAGGAATAGAAGGTCCTTTCTTAGATAAACTTCTTGATGTAGTTATTGAAACTTGTGGAGAAGCTTATCCTGAGCTAGTTGAAAAAGAACAATATATAAGAAAAGTAATAGGTATAGAAGAAGAAAAATTTGCCGAAACATTACAACAGGGGTTAGATATACTTAATTCATATACAGAAGAATTAAAAAATGAAGGTAAAAATATGATATCTGGAGAACAAGCATTTAAGCTTTATGACACATACGGTTTCCCTCTAGATTTAACAAAAGAAATTTTAATGGATAGTGGATTGACGCTAGACGAAGATGGATTCTCTAGGGAAATGCAGATTCAAAGGGATAGAGCAAGAGCTGCAAGAGGCAACAGAGAAGGTGATGCATGGAAGGAAGACCCTCTTACTTTACTAGATGATGCTAAAAGTGAGTTTGATGGATACCGTGAATTAGAAAAAAATGCTAATATCAAAGCAATAATATTAGAAGATGAAATAGTAGAAGAAATAAATGAAGGTGATGAAGCTATCATAGTTCTTGATGAAACAACATTCTATCCAAATGGTGGTGGACAAGTAGGCGATAAGGGACAAATAGTTTCAAGTACAGGTGTTTTTGAGGTAAAAGATACTTTAAAGGGCGCTGGAAATAGTATAAAGCATTTAGGTAAAGTAATAAGTGGCTCATTTAAGGATAAAGATACTGTTGAAACAAAGGTAGATAAAACTCTTAGAATGGACGCTGCAAGAAATCATACTGCAACACACCTACTTCATAAAGCATTAAAGTTAGTATTGGGTGAACATGTAAATCAAGCTGGATCACTTGTAGAAGCAGAAAGACTTAGATTTGACATAACACATTTTGAACCAATAACTAAAGAAGAACTTGCTAGAGTAGAAAGAATAGTAAATGAATTTATTTTAGAGGCTAATCCTATAACTGCAGAAGTTATGAGTATAAACGATGCAAAAAAAATGGGAGCTATGGCCCTATTTGGAGAAAAATATGGAGATGAAGTAAGAGTTGTAAAAATGGGTGATTGCTCGATAGAACTTTGTGGTGGTACGCATCTTAATAATACTTCAGAGGTAGGAATGTTTAAGATTTTATCTGAAAGTGGAGTAGCAGCAGGGGTAAGAAGAATAGAAGCTATTACAGGAAGAGCTGTATACGAATATATTCTTAAGAAAGACAATGTAATATCAGAAGTTGCAGAGCTTCTTAAAGCAAGAGAAGACAATCTATTAAATAAAGCGAATTCTTTGGTAGAAGAAACTAAGAATCTTGAAAAAGAACTTCATAGTATAAAATCAAAATTAAGTATGCAAAATGCAGATTCAGTTTTAGATTCAAAGATTGAAGTGAATGGTGTAAATCTTGTAACCAACAAATATGAGGGGATGGATATGAACACATTGAGAGAAGCTGCAGATGCATTAAGAGATAAGCTTGAAAATGGTGTAGTGGTACTTGCTAATGTATGTGATGGAAAAATAAACTTTGTAGCTACAGCAAGCAAGGAAGCAATAGATAAAGGTGCGCATGCAGGAAATATTGTTAGAGAAGTAGCTAAAATTGCTGGAGGAAAAGGTGGAGGAAGACCTAATATGGCTCAAGCAGGAGCGAATGACGAATCTAAGATAGATGAAGCACTTGCATATGCAAAGGAAGTTGTAAAGTCGCAAATTAAGTAAAATATATAGAAATGCTCTTAATGGCTAATTATAGGCCATTGAGAGCTTTTTATTTATTAGGTTACTTGATAATTTTTATAAATTAATGTAAAATTTAATGTAAGCAATTTAAAATTGCTAAGCAAAGAAGGAGGTAATAGTTATGGAAAACAATATGGATTATACTGTACAGTTTGAAGGAATAAATGATGACAAGATGGATGTGGCAGAAACTATAAGCTATGTCTATGATGCATTGTTAGAAAAGGGATACAACCCAGTTAACCAAATAATAGGATATCTACTATCTGGTGATTCTAGTTATATAACTAGCTATAAGAATGCTAGAACAGCTATAAAAAGATTTGAAAGAGATGAAATACTTGAAGAAGTAATTTCTAAGTATCTAAATATCGAGGAGTAGAAAAATGTCAAAGAGAATTATAACTTTTATAATATCTCTCATGCTTGTTTTTTCAACAGGATTTTCAATATTTGCTAAAGAAAAATCTGCTAATGACCTTATGTTTGCCACAGAGATGGAGATGTCAAAAGGTGAAAAGGATAAATTAGCAGATTCTGTTACGGCCAAAAATGGAGGCAAGGTAATAGTTATAGATATAAATAGAACAAGTCTTGAGAATTTTGAAAACATTAAATTTTTGAGAAATAAGATGAAAACAGAGGGATATATAGGCCTTATGAATATTAGAGGTGATAAAGGCTATGACGATACAAGAAATTATGCAAGCTTTGGAGCAACGGGAAGAGCCGACATAAATATTGATGTTCCAATAGACTTTAGAACAGCTAATAAAAAGAATAAAGGTCTTTATGAAGCGGCTACTGGACAAAAAGCTGGTGAAATAAACCTTATGAATATAAATGATTTAGATTTATATAATCAAACAAAAGGTGATTATAAATCGAAATTAGGTTATTTAGGTGATACTCTAATTTCTGATGGAAAAAAGATATCTGTACTTGGAAATAGTGATTACTATGACAATAAGGGCCAATATGTTAGAAATAGAGATTTTTGTCTCGGCGTTATGGATAGTAAGGGAAGAATTGGATTAGGAGAAATTGATAAAATAAATTATTCTAATGTAAACTTTCCGTTTGGTATTTCTTCAGATTATCAAAAATTAAGAGAAAAAACAGATGAATTTTATAAGAAATCAGATCTTCTCTTTGTTGATTTAGGAGATACATATAGGCTAGATATGTATAAGACGAATCTTAATGAAAAAACATACAAAAAGATGAAGTTTTCAATATACAATAAGGTGAGTGACTATATAGAACATGTTTTTGACATAGCAAGTCCAAATGACACCATATATGTCATTTCAAGTTTTCCTAGTAAATTAGATTATTCAAATAACAGAAGGCTTTCACCAGTAGTTAGATTCGACTTATCTCAAAAGTCTAAAGGTTTGCTTCAATCACCTACTACAAGAAGAAGTGGCATAATAGCAAATGTGGATTTAGGAGTGGATGTTCTAAATAGATTTGGAATTAAAAATAAAGAAATGATAGGAAAGCCTCTTTCTGAAAAGAAAATGGATAAAAATATAAATTATTTATCAAAAGAATATAAAAAGATAGTAGCAGTTTCATCTATAAGGATGAGCATAATAAATATTTATGTAACATTTATATCTGTTTCTTGGGTAGTAGCAGCTCTTGCTTTGTGGCAAAAAAATAAACTTCCTAAGAAATATAGAAACAGGATTTTATTAATGCTTAAGGAACTTGTTAAGTTTGGATTGATAATGCCATTAGCATTTTTAACAGCACCTATTTTAAATCCTTCATCGGAACTCCAAATAGCTTTGGTTATTATAGCTGTATCTGTAGTATATTACCTTATAGCAAGTAAGCTATTTAAAGGTGATGATATTATGCAGATAGGATTTTATTCTCTGGTGATGATTTTGCTAATAACAATAGACTCTGCGATTTCAACACCTTTGATGCAAAGTAATATAATGAGTTATGATCCTATGATTGGTGCTAGATATTATGGGGTTGGAAACGAATATGAAGGCGTAACAGTAGGAAGCGCTATTTTAGCTTTTGCTGTTTTACGTGAAAGAAAGAATTTCCCTAAGTGGCTTATAGCATTATTACTTGCTGTAGTTTTATTTATCTCGGCATATCCTGGAATGGGGGCAAATGTAGGTGGAGCAATATCTGAATGTATTGCTTATTTAGCCTTTGTTTTACTAATATTTAATGTTAAGATTGACTTTAAGAGAGTGCTTGCCATATTTGTTGCGGCTGTCTTGTTAGTTACGGCTTTTGCAGCGGCAGATATTCTATTCGGAATGCAATCACATCTTGGAAATTTTGTAGAGCAGATTAGAATAAATGGACCAATGGAAGTGGTGTACGTATTTGCGAGAAAAATAGCTATGAATATCCAACTCGCTCAAACAACTGTTTGGGTAAATATATTGCTAGTAGGCTTAGTAATTTTAGCTATTACAATATTCAGACCGAATAGAAACTTTGCATTGATAAAGGAAAAATATCCTACTATATACGATGGTTTTTTGGCTACAATAGTAGGATGCCTTGTAACTTTACTAGTAAATGATTCGGGCATTATTGCAGCTGCAACAGATTCAATTTACTTGTTGATACCTATTTTAATAATATTAATAAATAAAGGAGTAAAGAATAATATATGTTAGACGGCAGAATAATGGGACTGGATGTAGGAGATAGAACGATTGGTGTTGCTGTAAGTGATTTAATGGGAATCACTGCACAAGGAGTTACTACAATCAGAAGAGAAAGTAAAAATAAAGATATTGAAGAATTAAAAAAGATAATAAGGGAAAGAAATGTAAAATATATAGTTTCAGGTTTGCCTAAAAATATGAATGGAACTATTGGTCCACAATCTGAAAAAGTAATAAAATTTTGTAATCTTTTAAAGGAAGAAACAGGAATAGAAATAAATTATTGGGATGAAAGACTTACAACAGTTTCTGCTGAAAAGATGCTTATAGATGGAGATGTAAGTAGAAAAAACAGAAAAAAGGTAATAGATAAACTAGCAGCAGTGTTAATTTTACAAAATTATCTTGATTTTAAAAAGTTTTAAAAAAAATATTAAAAAAGAAGGTGTTCTTCACCTTCTTTTTTGTGTAAAAATAAAAAAATAATATATATTACAGTATTGACATGAAATGAAATATAGTCTATATTTATATTATGTTATGTATTATCAATTGAAAAGGGTGATTTTATTATGGAAAATACAATGTTGATTTTGAAGGAAAAGCTTAAAGCAACTGGATTTAAAATTACACCTCAAAGAAGGGCTATAATTGAGGTATTAATTGAGAATGAAAATGCACATTTAAGCAGTGAGGAAATATATGATAAAGTAAGGATTAATTGTCCTGAGATTGGTTTAGCTACTGTATATAGAACAATGCAGCTTTTGGATGATATAAATGGAATATCTAAACTTAATTTAGATGATGGTTGTATAAGATATGAATTGAATCTTGAAGGTGAAGATACTCATCATCATCATCATCTGATATGCAAAGAATGTGGATCTATAACAGAGGTTAAAGAAGATTTACTTGAAGAAATAGAAAGTAAGGTTGAAAACATATATAACTTTAAAATAAAAGACCATGATTTGAAATTTTATGGAATTTGTGAATCGTGCTCTAACAAAGAAAAGTAAGTTAAAAAATGGAAAACATTTGTTTTCCATTTTTTATTATTAAAAGACTTTGAAATGCGTTTGTGTAATATTATATAAACAATTTACTATGATATATAAAAATCTAAACGATATATTTATTAAAAATCTTTATTAATATAAGCAAGGAAAGTATTGTAATAAAAGCATATTCTGTAATATTGCAAATAAAACTACCTACTTTTAAATTTCCTAGACTAAAATATTTTTTTGAGAATGGATAAAAAATAGGTATTCCTCTTCTTGTTATAATATCACAAAAAAGATGTGAGCATAGGCCGATACTGGCTATAAGAGCTAAATCCTTAATTTTAAGAGTAATTTCGATATAACTGAGTATAATGTAAAATATTACAACGATTATTGCTGAATGTGTAAGAGAACGGTGGTTTGTAATAGGAAAAATCGAAATTAAAAATGAAAGTACCACAATACCAGTATTTACACGATACATCAATAGGGTTGTGGATATTAATAACATAACAAGTGTTAAGATAAAAGAACGTGTTCTATTTACAGTAACTTTTTTTTCAATAAAAGATATTGCCATGAGTGAAAGAACAACTCCTATATAAATACTTTGTCCAGTTTTGCTATATAAATAAAAGCAGGCAATAAGCATAGTAAAAATAAGTATCTTATGTATTTTTTTTGTGGTTTTTTTACTTACTAGCTTATCCAGTATGTTTGAATTTGGTTCATCTATATCAGGAGCGACAGAAAAAAATGCTGCAGCTGCGACTGTGACAGGTGTAATATTCAATCCAAATAAAAGAGAAATCTCTACTGCAGATAGAGTTCCGATTATTAAATGTGATTTACCTTTCATATATTCTCCTCGCAAATTTAATATTTTTTTCATAATATCATTAATTAATATTAAAAGTCAATTATATATTTAATAAAAAAGATAAATAGAATTTTAATATAAAAAAATAAAAAAAGAATAAAAAAACTGTATAAACATAAAAAAAGAAAAAATTTGAAGACTTAAATGCCTAAAATGGAATGAATAAAAACGATTTCACATATAAATTATAAGAAATTAAAAATAAAAAAACATATTTAATAAAAAAATATTTATTTTTAGCAAATATGTGGTATTATAGTAATAACGGTATTTTGTGTTCGTGATTAAAAATAAATTAAAGAAGAGGAGTAAGAAAATTTGGCAAAAAATAATAATGATAAAATAAGGGTTATACCACTAGGCGGGTTAAATGAAATCGGAAAAAATATGACCGTTATAGAGTATAAGGATGAGATTATTGTAATTGATGCTGGTTTATGTTTTCCAGAAGACGAGCTATTGGGGATTGACATAGTAATACCAGATATTACATATCTTGTTAAGAATGCAGATAAGGTGAAAGGAGTATTCATCACACATGGTCATGAGGACCATATAGGAGCAATTCCATATTTACTTAAAAAACTTAATGTGCCTGTTTATGGATCAGCGTTAAGCATTGAGTTGATAAGAGTGAAGCTAAAAGAACATAGGATAACAAATGCAAAATTAAATATTGTTAGACCTAAGCAACAGATTAAATTAAAAAATATGAGTGTTGAATTTATAAGAGTAAATCATAGTATACCAGATGCATATTCAATTGCTGTTCATACAAATCAGGGAGTAATTTACCACACAGGAGATTTCAAGATAGATTTAACTCCTATAGATGGAGAACAAATGGATATACATAGAATTTGTGAGATTAGTGATAAGGAAGGTATACTGTTGATGATGGCTGACAGTACCAATGCCGATAAACCTGGAATGACGATGTCAGAGAAGAGTGTTGGAACAGGTCTTGAAGATTTGTTTAAGAAGGCTCAAGATAGTAGAATTATAGTTGCTACTTTCGCATCTAATATACATAGACTTCAGCAAATAGCTGATGTCGCTAAAATGTATAATAGAAAGGTAGCCGTATCAGGAAGATCTATGGTAAATATTGTAGGTGTTGCAAAAGAACTTGGTTATTTAAACACAGATGAACATATAATTGATTTAAACGACATACACAAATACAAAGACAATGAATTGGTAATAATCACGACGGGATCACAAGGGGAACCGATGTCTGCCCTTGCAAGAATGGCTAATTCTGAACACAAAAAAGTTGAGATAAAAAAGGGTGACTTAGTAATTATTTCAGCACACCCAATCCCAGGTAATGAAAAGACCGTATCAAAAGTTATTAACTTTTTATTAGAAAAAGGTGCTGATGTTGTATCAAGTGATATAGCTGATATACACGTTTCAGGACATGCTAGAAGAGATGAACTTAAATTGATGCAGGCTTTTGCAAAACCTAGATTTTTCTTACCTGTTCACGGAGAATACAAGATGTTGAAAAGACATTCTGAACTTGCTAATGAGGTAGGTATGAAAGAAGAAGATATTTTCATAATATCAAATGGTGAGATATTGGAAGTAGACAGAAAATCAGCAAGAAAAGCAGGAAGAGTACCATCTGGAAGAATTTTGGTAGATGGATTAGGTGTAGGAGATGTTGGTAATATAGTATTGCGAGATAGAAAGCATCTATCTGAGGATGGGCTTATGACTATAGTTGTAACTTTATCAAAAGAAGATGGAAGTATTTTAGCGGGACCTGATATTATATCAAGAGGTTTTGTATATGTAAGAGAATCGGAAGGTCTTATGGAAGGTGCAAAGGAAATTGTTCTAAAGATATTTGAAACATGTGATAATAAAAAGATAAAAGAATGGGCATATATCAAGAACAACATAAAAGAAGAGTTAAAAGAGTATCTTTATATAAAGACAAAGCGAAATCCGATGATTCTACCAATACTAATGGAAGTTTAATAAATAAGGGAGGATTTTCCTCCCTTTTTATTAATTTATATAATTTTACTGTGACAAATTAATAAAAAATATTAAAAAATATTTTTAAATCTTAAATATATATGATGTATAAATTTTATTAAAGAAATCTGTAGCATATATTATGAATTTAAGTTTTAAAAAGCATAATTGCATTTGAGTTTACCTATACATGTATATAGAAGGAGGAAAGAAAATTGAGTTTTGATTTTTTAAACAGTGTTTCTGATTTTTTAATATCTTTACTTGCTATATTGTTTGCTATATCCATTCATGAGTTTGGGCATGCATTTGTAGCACACTTAAATGGTGATGACACAGCTAAAAATGAAGGAAGAATGACAATAAACCCTATAAATCATATAGATCCATTTGGTATGCTTATGATGTTTTTAGTTCATTTTGGTTGGGCAAAGCCAGTTCCTGTAAATCCATATAATTTTAAAAATGAAAAGATAGGAAATATAACGGTATCGCTTGCAGGAATAATTTTTAATTTAATATCTGCAATTGTATTTGCATTGATAAATAAGTATGTACCGATAGCATCTATAAAAGCAGTTACATTTTCGTTGGTTATGTATAATATTGGTTTTGCTGCGTTTAATATTTTACCTATTCCACCTTTAGATGGCTGGAATATTATAGCAACATTTTTACCAAAAGAAACGGTGTATAAGATTTATGAATATTCAAAATATACTACCATATTATTTATAATACTTATAATGACAAATGCTTTCAGTTATATACTAAATCCTATATACGGATTTTTTTACAGAATAGTAATGTTATTCTTGTAATGGGAGGTAAAGATGGAATATAGCATTCAAACGAAAAAGTATGAAGGACCAATGGAATTGCTTCTTGATTTAATAAAAAGAAATAAGATAGATATATCAGATATATCTATTGTTGAAATAACAGAGCAATATGTAGACTATGTAGACAACATGGAAAAATTGGATCTAGACTTTGCGAGTGATTTTATAGATATGGCTGCAAGACTTTTGGAAATTAAATCGAGATATATTCTTTATTTAAAATATGATTCTGAGGAAGAGGATCCAAGAAAAGAACTTGTTCAAAAAATTGAAGAGTATAAAAAATTCAGAGAAATAACTGAAAATCTTAGAGATAGTATTAAAGAATATGATGATAGGTTCTATAGAGAAAAAGAAGAGTATTTAGATGAAGAAGAGCTAGATTTGTCAAGTCTAACTATTGATGAAATAGCGAAAGTTGCTTTTAAAATATTTAAAAAAATTGATGAAAAAAAATATACAGATGAACTTTTAGAAAAAAATGAAAAATTAAAAAAGATAGTAAGAAATAGAAATATTAGCATAGAATCTAGAATAGAGTCTATAAGAGATAGAATAAAGTTGAAAAATAAAGTGAAATTTTCGGAAGTTCTTGAATCAAAAGAAAAAAGAGAAGTAATAGCTAATTTTCTGGCTATTCTTGAATTGATAAAAATGAAAGAAATTGTAATACAGCAAGATGATGTTTTTCAAGAAATAATAATAAAAAGAAGAAAAGAAGAAGATAGCATTATCGAGGATAAGCATGATAAAGAATATGAAAAGATAGAAAAAAAGGCCTCTAGGAGAATGGAAAGAAAATTAAAAGGCATACAATAAAAAGTATTTATTTGTGATATAATTAATAAAAAAATATGATAAAAGTTTTTAAATATTAAAAACTAAAATATATTTCCTTTTTTTCTTAAATATCTAAAAAAAGAGGCAGATTAGAAATATTTTTATATTCAAAGAAAGAGTATAGAGGTGATCTAAAAATGGAAAATAATAATCTTAAAAGAAAAGATATAAAAAATATAATTGAATCAATTATGTTTTCATACGGTGAGCCTGTAAGCATAAGAGATTTAAATTTGGCAATTAACGAGGAGTTATCACCCAAAGAAATAGAATTTATGTTACAAATTTTAATTAATGAATATAAAGATGCAAATAGAGGAATACAAATAATTAGACTGGGTGATAAGTATCAAATGTGCTCAAATCCAGAATACGCAGAATTCATAAAGAAAATTATGGAACCTTCAAGGAAAAAAACATTGACTCAAGCTACACTAGAAACCTTGATTATTGTAGCCTATAAGCAGCCTGTAACTAGAACAGATATAGAAACGATTAGAGGCGTAAAATGTGATAGAGTTGTAAATACCTTGTTAGAAAACAATCTTATTTATGAAGCAGGTAGATTAGATAAGATAGGAAAACCAATAGTATACAAGACTACTAATGAATTTCTAAAGCTTTTGGAAATAGAATCATTGGAAGAATTACCGGATAGAGAAAAATTTTCACTGAAATAAATTTTTGTAATCAAAAAATATTTCGAATATATATATTGAAAAAAATACATATTTTTTTTTATAAAAATTGACTATTAATAAAAAAAAATATGATATAATACTG
>JAHHSS010000003.1 GCA_020025095.1 Peptostreptococcus sp. | reverse complement strand
TCAACACTTTATATAATAAAGCGATTAATTTTTTATTACTTTTTTTAACAATCAATATATAAATTATTAGCTATTAAATAATAAACTTGACATTATATTTCAATTCAATTTCTTTTAGTTCCCTAGTTATTTTCTCCAAAGTATCAATGTCAATATTTATATCAATTATATCTTTATCTAAATGGAATTTTTCATATATGACTTTAGACTCTATAATATCTAAAACTCTACTTTCAGAATCTAAATATTGCTCAAAACTCTTAGACTTTCTCATCCTAGATATTTCAACTAATCCAAGCTTTGTAAATCCATGAAGCTTTGTCGGCCTTCCATCTTTTTCAAAATTTGAACTCAATCTTTCTAGCAATTCTCTTTTGTGCTTCTTTAAGCGCATATCTATAAAATCCACTATTATTATTCCACTAATATCTCTCATTGAAATCTGTTTAGATATTTCATCTGCTGCTTCTAAATTAACATTGTACACTGTATCTTCATATTCTGACTTTCCTTTAAAACTTCCTGTATTTACATCTATTACTGTCATAGCTTCAGTTTTATCTATTACAATATAAGCACCACTTTTTAATCTTACACTCCTAGATATATATTTCTTTAGCATATTATTTACTCCATACGCCTCAAAAATATCCATATTTTTTTCTCTTTTTAAAATTTCAAGATATTTAATATCAATTGACTTTAGTAAGTTTCTCAAAGGTCTGTCCATTTCACCATCAACATATATTATATTGGATACTTCATCGGTCAAATTTTCTTTTATATAGGAAAATACTAATCCCTCTTCCTTGTACAATAATTGAGGATAAAAACTAGAGTGATAATCTTCCATTAACTTTTTGTACTTTTCTTTTAGTTCGCATACATCATTTTTGAAATTCTGCGCATTTGCTCCTACAGCATCAGTTCTTATAATAAATCCTTCTTCTCCTTCGCTAACTTCTAAAAGCATTTTTTTTAATCTATCTTTTTCTTTTTTATCTTTTATCTTATTTGAAAATGATATTTTTGTATTTGAAGGTATATATATAAGATGTTTACCTGAAAAATCTATTTCTCTACTTAATTTTACTCTTTTTTCTCCTTTTTCTTCCTTTATTACCTGAACAAGAACTCTCTCCCCTACTTGAATTTTCTCGCCTTTAGATATTTTTAAATACCCCGATTTTTTCTCTCCTATATCTATAAAACAAGCATTCATAGTAGGTATTATTTTTTCTACCTTTCCTCTATATATATTTTTTACTCTTATTTCTTTATTTTTTTCTTCTATAAGAAGTTTTTCAAGCATACCATCCTCAATTATAGCTAATTTTCTAGATGCTACAAAATCTTCTATTATATATTTTTTCATTTTACCACCACTACCTATTTTTATATTCTACATTGAATATTATACACTACTTTCTTAGAATAAATAAAATATATTTAATGAAAAGGACACTGTCAAAAAGCAGTGTCCTCTTTTATTTAGAAAGGCGTTATTAACACACCTTCTTCTTCAAAGTATAAATCGTTTCTTCTTATATCTACATCTAAAGGATCTATGTCAATACCTATAAATTCTAATAGTTTCGGTAAAAACACATTCGTATTTAAGTTTTGTTTTGATCCAGTTGCTAATATTGACGATATTTTTATTTCTTTATCATTCAACTCCATCAAAGATAAAGTTTTTATTAATGGTCGTATATCTACTTCTACTATTTTTTTCTTCTTATTTCTCTTGCTAGTCATAATAGTTTCACTGTTAATCATTTCTAACAGTTTTTTTGAAATTTCATCTTTATTTAAGTTGATAACATTGGGAACAGTAAATATATAATCCCCATATACTATATGTGAAGCAAGTGCCTTTTCATCTCCCTTAAGTTCTATACATTTTATAAACTTCATACCCTCAGGAAGTTGCTTATTTATTTTTTCCATTAATTCTTCACAATTTATATCCTCATTTTCTATTTCTATATCTACATATTCTCCATAGCTTTCTACCCCTAAAGCCAAGGCATTACCGTAGCTCATCTTAGGATGAGGATTAAACCCCTTTGAAAATGAAAGCTCTACCTCTGCTCTTCTAAATGCTCTTTGCAAAAGTCTCTGTACATCTAAATGGGAAATGTATATCATGTCTTCATTTTTAATAAATTTAATTCTCATTATTTTTGACATTAGCATAATCCCCTTCCTATATCATTTGTGTTTATACCACATCCATTACATCCATGTCTACAATCTTTTGTTATTTTATTATTCTTAGCTATTTCATTTTCTCTTATAAAAAATTCTTTCGAAACTCCCACATCTATATGATCCCAAGGGAATACTTCATCGTAACTTCTCTCTCTATGAGCATAAAAGCTTGGATCAAGACCTAATTTTTCCATCGCAGCTAACCATCTATCTAAATCAAAATGTTCTGACCAACCATCAAATTTTGCACCATTTTTGAATACTTCTAAAAGTACTGCTCCTAGTCTTCTATCACCTCTTGCAAATACAGCTTCCATTAAGCTTGTTTTTGAATCGTGATAATTGTATTTTATATTTCCATTTCTTAGTCTTCCTACTAGATGTTTCTGTTTTGCTTTTATTTCTTCTTGAGTATCTTGTCCATGCCATTGGAAAGGTGTAAATGGCTTAGGAACAAAGGTTGATGTACTTACTGTTACACCAAATTTTCCTCTTAGTTTACCGCCATGTACTTCCCTATAAATATCTATTACTTCATATGCAAGGTCTCTTATTCCATCCAAATCTTCATATGTTTCTGTCGGCAAACCTATCATAAAATAAAGTTTTACACTGTTCCATCCCATTTCAAAAGCCTTGCCTACTGCATTTCTTAAATCTTCCTCAGTAACTCCTTTATTAATTACATCTCTAAGTCTTTGAGTTCCCGCCTCTGGTGCAAATGTTAGTCCTGTTTTTCTTACTTGTTGAATTTTTTCTGCTATTTCCATTGAAAAATTATCCAGTCTTAGTGATGGAAGCGAAACTCCTATATTTTGAGGTGCATATTCATCTACAAGAAAATCTGTTATCTCTTGTATCTTGGAATAATCACTTGTACTTAGCGAAGATAGAGAAATTTCATCATATCCTGTGTTCTTAACCATATTATCAACGATTTCTTTTAATCTTTCTAGAGATTTTTCTCTTATTGGTCTATAGATCATTCCTGCTTGACAAAATCTACACCCTCTAGTGCAACCTCTGAAAAGTTCAAGAACAATTCTATCATGTATCGTTTCTATAAATGGGACTATCATCTTTTCAGGATACTCTACAAGATCCATGTTTTCTACTATTCTTTTTCTTGGTCTATCTGGCGCAATATCTATCAACTTGTTTAATTTTTTAACTGTACCATCTTCATTATATTCAAATTCATAAAATGAGGGTATATATACACCATCTATTGTAGCTATTTTCTTTAAAAAGTCTACTCTAGTTTGACCATTTTCATATGGATTTGTTTTTATCCATTCCTTATATGCTCTTATTACGTCAAGATTCATATATTCACCTTCACCTAAAACAACTATGTCTACAAAGTCAGCCAATGGTTCAACATTATAGGCACATGAGCCTCCTACAAGGATAAATGGATCCTTTTCACTTCTTTCCTTTGCAAGCATTGGTATTTTTGCAAGATCTAGCATATTAAGAATATTAGTGTAGCACATTTCGTACTGAAGAGAAAATGTTACGAAATCAAAATTAGTTATAGCTTCTCTTGATTCTAGACCAAACAAAGGTATCTTATTTTCTCTCATCTTTTCTTCCATATCTACACCTGGAGCATAGACTCTTTCGCAAAATACATCTTCTTCTTTATTTATACAATTGTAAAGAATATGACTTCCAAGATGACTCATTCCTACTTCATATATATCAGGAAAACAATGCGCATACCTAATTAAATCTTTATTTGAAGTATCTTTATGAATTGTATTCAATTCATTGCCAAGATATCTGGCCGGTTTTTCAACTTTTTTTAAAATTCCTTTTATATTTACTTTATCCAAAATATTCCTCCGATTCTAACATAATTTTATAGGGCTTACATTTTTCAATACAAGCCCTTTTTCAATTAATATTCACTTATCTATTATACACCATCGTAGAATAGTTTCAATTTTATTTTTAAAAATAATCTTATTTAATATTTTTTTACTATCCCTAAAAAAATATTTTACTACTTATCAATATAGATTCAATCTCTTTCTTCTCATATATACATTTAGGACTATGCCTATATTGGCCATAGATGTAAGTATTGAACTTCCACCATAGCTTACAAATGGAAGCGTAACACCTGTTACAGGCATCAATCCAACTGTCATCCCTATATTCTGTATTATCTGGTAGGCAAACATACCTGTAATACCTGCAACTATAAATGAACCATAACTATTCTTAGACCTTTTAGCTATTGTTAGGAGTCTAGTTATGAGAAGTATAAACATTAATATTAGAAACATCATACCCAATAAACCAAACTCTTCTCCTACAACAGCAAATATAAAATCGCTATCTCTTACAGGAAGAAAATTTTCCTGATTCTGAGATCCATGGTAAAGTCCTTTACCAGTCAACCCACCAGAACCAATAGCTATCATTGACTGTAAGACTTGATAATTACTCGAAGCCTCTGGATTAAAAAAGTTTACTATTCTGATTCTTTGATGTGGTGCCATAAGAAAATACATTAACGGAGCAAGAATAACTCCTGCAATTACAACATTTCTTATTACCTTATTATCTATACCAGCAGAATAAAGCATAAAAAATATTATACACATAAATACTATGGCTGTTCCTAAGTCTGGTTGCCCTAATAAAAGTCCTATAAATGGAATAGCATATACTACTAACTTACCCAATGTTTTTATATCTTTTATATTTTCTTTATTTAAATCTACTATTTTTGCATAACTCAATATAAAAGTTAATTTTGCAATTTCTGAAGTTTGTAAATTTAAAAAACCACCTATTCTTATCCAAGACCTTGCTCCAAATTGTTTGTCACCAATTCCAGGAATAAGAACTATTATGAGCATAAATATACTAAATATATAGAATTCTTTATAGTATTTACCTATGCTATTGTAATCAAAAATTAATAAAACTCCTATTACCACTATCCCCAGAGCAAAGGCAATAAGCTGAATTATTATCTGTTTAAAATCGCCTGTTATATTTGCATGTGTTGCACTACTTAAAACCAGTAAGCCAAAGAAAAATATTACTACAACTATTGAAACAAGTTTCCAATCTATATTTCTTATAATCCTGCCTTTTTTGCTATAATCTATCTTCTTCATTATTCACCTCTTCCTCTATGAGTAACTCTTTAAGCCTATCAACTAGCTTTTTCTTTTTACCCTCTACAGAAGTTTTTGCAGAACCATCGCCTCTTACAACTTTGATTTTACTTGCATTCTTTCTTACTTTTTTTTCTTTATCATCTAAATTTTTAACTATATTTTTTTTATTTTCTAGTTTCAAACTATCTCTTTTTGTCATTATATCATCATGTATATTTTCTTTATTAGCTCTTTTTTTATTAGCTCTTTTTTCTTCTACATAGTCAATGTTTTTTATTTTATTTTTATTCTTTAATAGATTTTTTTCATCAGAAATAATATTCTCATCTATATTTTTTTCTTTTTTATCTTCTATTGAATCTTCAGTTTCTAAATTTGTCTTATCTAATTTTTTTATTGAAGTTCTTCCTTCGCCAACTGCATTATCCATACTTTCAGAAACTCTCTTAATTATTCCCTCAAGTATACCCGTTTTGCATTCATCTTCTATGCTGTCATCTTTAGTAACTTTTTCGTCCACCTCTTCTTTTAAATCTTCTTTAGATATAGCTCTGTGTGTACCACCACTATATTTAATTTCATAAGCAAGGTCGCTAAAAGATTGATTTTTTTCCATCATAACCCCTTGTTCCTCGATATCAAATGCACCATAACTAGTATCTTTAATACTACTTGGAGAATATTTATAAAGGATTTCTTTTTTTTGAGAAACAACTATATTTCCACTTTCATTAATATAGGCAATTTCAGGATTACTCATACTTGTCTTTCTTTTGCACATTACAATTTCACTTTCTCTATTAAATATAGCTATTTTTTGAGCATTTATCTGCCTAGCTATTATGCAAGCACTATCATTTCCATATGCTCCTGCATACGCCTTTCCTCTGATTTCACCCATTACTATAATGTTTCCACCAGCAATTACCTTGGCATCTACATCTATACTTCCTAAAACCACTATATCACAAGATGCTTTTATTAAAGAATTAGAGGGTAGAGTTGTCATAAGTACAAGGCTGCCATTGTAATCAAGCTCTTCATTTTCTCCAAGATCCATAACATACATCGTTCTTACGGCCTTAAATATTGCTGTTGCACCCTTATATTCTTTTTTCTTCATCAACTGATTAAAATGAAACTCGTCTACTCCTATATACTCAATTCCATAATTTTCATTGAGATATTCTATTATTAACTTTTTTTGATACGGTGATATGTAATTACTATCTATATCAGTAAGTACTCCTCCTAAAAAAAAGTTTGGGGATGATTTTATCTTACTAGAGATAGAGTCAAAAATATTTTCCATGGAGCATTCTCTGTTAATATATAAAATTAACCCTCTTCCCGTTCCTTTAAATTCAACTGCGTCTCTTTCTCTAAAGTTCATAATATCATCCCTTCACCAATCTTAATCAATACCTTCTATATCACTATCTGTGTTTTTTGTTCTATCATCCTCTTCAACTTTTTTATTATGAGAATTTTTGTCTGTATCTTTTTTTTCTTTATTGTTTTCCTTTTTTTCTTTATCTTCCTTATTTTCTTCTTCCTTTTTGCTATCTTTAGCTTCCTCTTTTCTTAATCCGAAATATTGCCCCAAAACTTCTCTTATTGGAAGTACTGCATATGAACTAGATTCTCCTTGAGGTATCACACAAGCCACAGCTATTTGTGGATTTTCAGCCGGTGCAAAAGCTACACACCATGCAAAAGAACCATAATCTGCCTTAAATCTATCTATTTCAGAATCTGTTATATTTGGATTAAGAGCTTTTATAGCTTTTCTCAAATAAAATGCATTTATCTTATCTGTATCTTCTAACTTCACTCTCACACCAGCATTTAACTCTTCTTGATATTTTTCCTTATCATCCTCAGAAGTTTTTTTGCTACGTATTTTTGCTTTTAATTCTTTTATTTTTTCATCAGTCAAAGCTCTCTCTTTTTCAAGTTTCAACTCTTTATATTTGTTCATTACTTCATCTTTTTTTACTGAATATGAAGTAAGATGTGACATTAAATATTCAAACTCATTGTTACTAGGTATTTTTCCACTTTTTTCAGCAGTACCAGTCTTAGAGGCTACTGTAACAGGGAAATTTTGAAATGCTTTTTTCGCAAGTCCTTCCTTAGATACTTTTACCATGCCTTTTGTTAAATCTTTTAAATGTGAATCATCTTTGAAGCCAATTTTTTCTAACTTTTTCTCTGTCTTTTCTATAGTTTTTCCTTTTGGATTTTCTACCTTATTGACTACATTCATTTTTACAAGATTTCCACCATTAGCTATTGCTGCTATATATCTTACGACCTGAGAAGGATTATATGCATTTTCACCTTGTCCTATAGCAAGGTTAAATGTATCTCCTATTCCCCACTTTGCAAAATTAAAATAACTATATACCATAAAATCTGCATCGCTTTCAAGATATTCTTCCTTTACACCTAATTTTTCTAACCTTTTCATTGTTTCTTTTCTTCCAGGAGTTTTTTCTTCATCTATCCAGCTAACTATTTCATCTATTTTTCGTTCATATTCTTCTTTATCTTTTTCATAGCTAATATCTTTGAAATGTGTTTTCATAGTTCTCTCAAGTGCAATCTTCAACTGAATTTTTGTTCTTTCTGCCTTTTCTTGTTCACTTGGAACTTTTCCATTTCTTTCTTCAAGCTGATTTTCAAGACCTGTCCCATCATTTAATCCAAATTTTTTAGCATACTCAAGTATTTTTTTTGCTCCCATTCCAAGATTTAAGTCTTGACCTGTCATCCAGTTTCTATCACTTCCTATTACGTAGAAATATATATTACAAGATTCTTGTATAGCTTTATATAAATTTTCTATACCATGGTTTTTACCTCCATGGTGCCATATATAATCTGCAAAATTCCTTCCACCTAATTTAATCACACCCGGATCATTGATTGTATATTGCGGATTTAATCCTGAATCCAAAGCTGCCATAGCAGTAATCAACTTGAAAGTTGAACCCGGTTGGAAAGCACCTTGAGTCGCTAAATTCAACAGAGGATTCGGAGCTAAAAAATCATTTTTATTCTTCGGCAAATAATTATTATAATCTTTAGAGGTAATACCACCTGCAAACTTATTAGGATCATAATTTGGAAAACTTGCCATAGATAAAACATCTCCATTTTTAACATCTATTGCTACTATAGCTCCTGACTTTGCATTGGGTGCATGTTCATCAATAGATATATCCCCAAATTGACTTTTAAAAGTTGTACCTCTTCTAGCAGCATTTATTGCATCTTCAAGAGATTTTTCTGCAACCTTCTGAAGTTTACTATCTAAGGTAAGTTGTACACTGTTCCCTGATACAGGTGAAACAGACTTCATTTCATCAATCACACGACCAACGCTATCTACCTTTACTTCTTTATAGCCAGATTTTCCTCTTAATTTATTCTCATAACTATGTTCAATTCCAGAAAGACCAATTAAATCATCTGGCTCATAGCCATTTTTCTTAAGATCTTCAGCTTTAGAAGATGGTATTTTCCCAACATATCCTAAAACATGAGCTGCAAGATTTCCCTCTGGATAAACTCTTTTTTGCTCGACTGCCACAGACACACCTGATAAATCCATAGCATTCTCTTCAATCTGAGAAACTGTTTCCTTCTTTATTCCTTTAGCCAAGGTAACTGGATTATACTGAGTGTATCTTTTTGATTTTAACAAATCCCTCACCAGCATAATTTTTCTTGCTTCACTATCAGACATTGATTTGTCTATTTTATAGTAATTATTCTTTATATCATGAAAGGCTTCTTCAGCTTTTATATTTGATTTCAAATTATAGCTATTAAGCCAATCTTCCTTATTTTTTTCTTCAGTAAATTTCCAATCCTTGACGAGTATCGGAGGGTAGTACCCTAGTGAATTCATCTTAGCTTGTAATTTTACTGGATCTAAATTTCTATCGGAAATAGAAAGAACATCGTTTTTTATTAATGAATCAACAACATAATAAAAACACTTTTTAGGAGAATAGTTCCTCGGTATTCCATTTTCCGATTTAAAATCTTTAATTTTTTTGTCAAAAGTAAAGTAGTATTTACCATTGTCTACTACTATTGGAAATTCATCAGTATACTTTTCACCATTTCTTTCAAGTATATTAATAATCGAATAGGCTATTCTATTTGGTCCCTCTTTCTCATTTTCTCCAATTTTATTAAAAGAATCAGCCACAATCTGAACTGCAAATTCAGGTTTATTTCCTGCAAGTACTATTCCATTTCTATCCTTAATTTCACCTCTTGGAGCTTGAACTAATATTTGCTTATATGTTTTCTGATTTGCTAGCTCTGAATAATGAGAATTTCTAATGGTAGTCATAAAAAGTATTTTAACGAATATGACCAACAATACCACTACTATTACTTTATTAATCGTATTTAGTCTTTTTTTAGTAATCGAATTTTTTTTCACCTTTACCACCACTAACTATCTCTCAATTTTTTTAATTTTTCACCAAATAATCTATATCCTATATATGCAAAAGCAGTGTTTACAATCGGTATTAGTATCAAACTCTTAATTATTACCTGTATAATAGGTGTTGGTATGAAAAATATAGCTGAAAATACAGCATTCATTATAGAGTAGAATACACTTATTACATACACAAGCAAGCATATTATACCTATTTTGTCCTTAAATATAGATTTTTCTACTACCGATATAAAATACGATATAACTAGGAAAAGAATAGCTGTAAATCCAACTATTCCCCCTGATATCAAATCACTTAGTAATCCTAGTATTCCAACGAGTACTAGTGCATTATTTTTGTTTACATATAGAGATATAAAAACTATATAAATCATTAATAAGTTAACACTTATAAAATGAACTATAAAGTTTGTAAAAAATGTCTCTAAAAATATTATCAAAAGCCCAATTAAAAAAAGTATTAAATATTTTAAATTCTTCATATACATCACCTACTCTATCTTTCTAGGTGGTATAACCATTACATCATTTAACTTCTTAAAATCTACAAAAGGTCTTACCTTTACAAGTTTCATAGATTTACTTTTATCATTTATTACCTTTGTAACTTTACCTATTGGCAAGTTTTCAGGATATAGACCAAGTCCTGAGGTTACTATTTTATCTCCTACCTTAACATTAGAATTTGAATCGAATAAGTATCCCTGCAATAATTTATTTACATCGGTTAAATCAGATTTTCCGACAGTTGAGGATGTAGTAATAACCCCCTTATCATCTTCCTTACCCTGTATTTTAAAACTTACTGAGGCTCTTGAGTCAACTAAAGAAATGGCTTTTGAGTATCTATTGCTCACACTGTAAACAATTCCAACAACACCCTTACCATTTATTACAATACTATCCTTTTTAATTCCATTGTCAGCTCCTGCATCTATAACAAATGATTGATACCATTCTCCATCATTTTTTCCCACTATGCTTGCAGAAACGCGGCGCATTCTAGCGTCACCTTGGACATAGTTTAGAGCTTTCTCTAACTTTTTAAGTGATTTTTCTTTACTTTCATCACTTTTAATATCAGTTATTCTCTGTTTAAGCTTTTCATTTTCTTCAGTCAACTCTTTTACTTTATTCGCATTACGCTTAAAGTGAAGTAAGTCTCCTAAAAATTCTCCAACGCTATCTATTGCATTGTTTGTATGCCTTCCTAAGTCCAAGAATACTTCCGCTACTGGATTGTTTGCCAAAAATAATAGCTTGTCACTATTAGAAATAGAATATGCTGAAATAAGAACTATTGCAATTACTACTCCTGTAGTAACAATCGACTTTATAGTAAATCTTTGTCTACTATCTTTTTTCAATTTCAAAACAATCACCAACTAACTTTCTGCATTTATCTTTACTATACTTTCAAAAATAGCATCATTTTCTATTGCTATACCAGTTCCATTAACTACACACTGAATAGGATTTTCAGCAAGTACAACATCTAATTCTGTTTCAGATTTAATTAACTTATCTAAATCCTTTAAAAGTGCTCCACCACCAGTAAGTGTAATTCCCTTTTCCATTATATCTGACGCCAATTCAGGCGGGGTATCCTCTAGAGTCGACCTTATAGCATCTATCACCTGACTAATTGGCTCTCTTATTGCTTCCCTAACCTCTGTAGAGCCTATTGTAATTGTTCTTGGAAGACCTGTAAGTACATCTCTTCCACTAACTTCCATTTCTTTTTCTACTTCATCTGGATAGGCAGAAGCTATTGCTAATTTAATTTTTTCAGCTGTTCTCGTTCCTATAACTATGTTATATTCCATTCTTACAAAGTTTACTATAGCTTCATCGAACTCAGCACCACCTATTCTAATTGAATTAGCAACTACAATTCCACCAAGAGATATTACAGCTATCTCAGATGTTCCACCACCTATATCTACAATAAGATTCCCTTCTGGATCATTTACATTCAAACCTGCACCTATTGCAGCTGCCATCGGTTCTTCAATAATATATACTTCTCTTCCACCTGCCTGTATTGCAGCTTCCTCTATTGCTTTTCTCTCTACTTTTGTAATTCCATATGGTACTCCAATTAATATTCTTGGACTTACCATTCCCTTTGAACCTTTTTGTATAAAATAACTAATCATAGCTTGTGTAGCTTCAAAATCTGAAATTACACCATCACTTATAGGCTTTATAGCTATTATATTTTCAGGAGTTCTTCCTACCATTTCACTAGCTCTTTGCCCGACAGCTAGTATCTCATTATTATCTTCTCTAATAGCGACTACAGAAGGTTCATCAACTACTATCCCTTGACCTTTTATATAAACAAGGGTATTCGCTGTCCCTAAGTCAATACCCATATCATTTGTAATTATATTATTAATATTAGATCCAAAAATTTTATCAAAGAATCCCATCTTTCTCCTCCTACATTTTATCATTGTGAATATAAAACTCTAATATTTCATTATTTACACACTGCACCCCAATGTGAATTTTCAGCTTATAAATAGTCTTTCTTTCAATCTAAATACTCTACTTATTTTCCAAACATACTTATTTAATTTAAGCTGTCAAAAAATATATTTATCAAGGCTAAATTTCCTTAGAAATACCTATCTATTTGCAATCTTTCTCCATTATAGTATATCACATCTGTGATAAAGATTTACTTACAAATCAGTAAAATTTTAGCCTCTTATACCTATTTAAACTTTCATTTCTATAGGTATTTAAGGTGAAATTTCTTTAAATCTAAGCATTTGTATAAAAATGTTAGTAATACTATAATGTATATAGCAAATTCTCACTTAAAAAGTTACACTTTGTAATATATAAAGCAATTAAAAGACTTTTTCATTATTCTATCATTTACAACTAAATAAAACATTAACTAGCTGCTATTTATCTAGCAGTTAATGTTTTATTTTCTTTTTGGGCTATTATTTATATGTTTATATGTCCTTCATTCACAAAAATCTTAGCTGATAGGATAGTCAAAAATAAATATATAAAAAAATATCTTTTAAAATTATTCTATATCACCTTCTTCCTTTAAGCTATAATACTTTCCGTCACCTATTACTATATGATCAAGCACCTCTATACCTATTATTTTTCCAGAGCATATTAATCTTTCAGTAATTCTTATATCATCTTCAGATGGAGTTGGATTTCCAGATGGATGATTATGAAGCAAAATTATTGAATTAGCACTTTTTTTTATAGCTTCTATAAATACTTCTCTGGGGTGAACAATCGAAGAATTTAAGCTCCCTATAGAAATGTCTACATCTCTTATTATTTCATTTTTTGTATTAAGAAGTACTATTTTAAAAACTTCCTTTTTCATATATCTCATCTCTTCCATATAGTATACATAAATATCCCAAGGATTTTTAATTCTATACTTATCTGGTATATATGTCGAAACCCTATTGCCTAATTCTAGTGCAGCTTTTATTATAGTGGCTTTAGATGGTCCAACACCATCTATTTTACAAAGCTCCTCTATGCTCATTTCATATAATCCTCTAATTCCATTTTCAGTGCTTTTAATTATAAGTGAACTTAAATCAAGCGCATTATATTTTTTGCTTCCTGTTCTTATTAAAATTGCTAAAAGTTCTGAATTAGAAAGATACTTTACTCCTTTTGCAATCATCTTTTCCCTGGGCATATCTTCCTTACTCATATCTTTTATTCTTATATTCATTTTGCTATCAAATTGCCTCCTTTTTACTATTTTGAAATTTTCATTAAATATCATTCTCATACTTAATATTATTCAACCATAAATTATTTCCTTCTATATATGTATAGGCAAAATAAATATAAAAAAAGCTATTATGAAAAATTTTCATAATAGCTTAAAAATCATGTTAAATTTTTTTCTTATCAAATAATACTTAATTACTTAGATTCTGATTCATTAGCCTTTTCTTCAGGCTTAGCAGCTTCTACTGTTTTTACTGCAGCTTTTACAGCTGGCTTTTTTCTTTCCTTAGGTTTTATTACCTTAGTAGGACACTTAGTTGCACACTTATTACATTGTTTACACTTGTCATAATCAACTTTTGCAAGCTTATCTTCAAATATAATTGCATCAAACGGACATTCTTTAGCACATAGTCCGCATCCTATACAACCTACTGAACAATTTTCTTTTACAGCCTTACCAAAATCTTTAGACATACAGTCTACTGTTACAGCTTTACTAGCTGGCTTGCTTTCTATTAATCCCTTTGGACAAATATTGATACACTTTCCGCAGTTTACACACTTTTCTTCATCTACAACCGCTACACCATTTACAATATGTATTGCATCAAAACTACATACCTGAACGCATGTTCCTAATCCTAAACATCCATATGAGCAACCCTTAGGTCCCCCTATTAATGAAGCAGCAGCTCTACAGTCTGTTATTCCACTGTAATCATATTTTGTTTTTGAAGATTCGCAATCACCCTTACATCTTACATGGGCAACCATCTTTTCTCCAGAACCTGCTTCTACACCCATTATTTCTGCTACCTTTTCAGCAACAGCAGCTCCACCTACTGGACATCCATTTACAGGAGCTTCTCCTTTTGCGATTGCTGCAGCTAAACCACCACAACCAGGATAACCACAACCACCACAGTTTGCACCTGGTAATGCTGTCAATATCTTAGCTTCCCTTTCATCGACTTCAACAGCGAATTTTTTTGAAGCAAAGTCAAGGATTATACCAAAGATAAAACCGAGTAATCCAAGGACTATTACCGCATATACTATAAGCATTCTTTAGTACCTCCCCTTATAATTTTATTAGACCTGTGAAACCTAAAAATGCAATTGACATTAGGCTGGCAGATATAAGTGTTATAGGGAATCCTTCAAAAGCTTCCTGTACATTTGCCAATTCAAGTCTTTCTCTTATACCTGCAAATACTACTATTGCAAGCGTGAAACCTATACCGGCACCAATACCGTTAACTAGAGTTTCAATTAAATTGTAATTCTTTGTTATATTTACTATTGCTATACCTAAAACCGCACAGTTAGTTGTTATAAGAGGTAAGAAAACACCTAAAGCTTGATATAGTGAAGGTGAAGTCTTCTTTATTACCATTTCAACGAACTGAACTATAGATGCTATAACAAGAATGAATGCAATTGTCTGTAAGTAACCAAGACCAGTCTTGTTTAATATCATCTGTATGAAGTATGTTATCACAGAAGCTAACGCTATAACGAATGTAACGGCAACTCCCATTCCGATTGCTGTATCAGTCTTCTTTGAAACACCAAGGAATGGACAAATACCAAGGAACTGAGAAGTGATAACATTATTTACTAGAACTATATATAAAAATAATAGTATTAATTTCATTATCTACACCCCTTTACGCCTTTTTCTTAGTAATCTTGTTGAATATAGCCATTAAGAATCCTAAAGTTAAGAATGCTCCAGGAGGCAATATAAATAACAATGTATTAAATGTTGCTGGTAGGAATGTAAATCCAAATATACTTCCTGCTCCTAGAATTTCTCTAACTGTACCTAGAATTGTAAGTGCTATTGTAAATCCAAGACCCATACCTATACCATCTACAAATGAAGCTGCTGGACCATTCTTACAAGCAAAACTTTCCGCTCTTGCAAGTATTAGACAGTTAACAACTATAAGTGGTATATAAAGACCAAGGGCTTTATCTAATGCTGGTACATATGCCTTTAAAAGCATCTGTACTATTGTAACAAATGTAGCTATAACTACTATAAAACATGGTATTCTTATTTTGTCAGGAACTATCTTTCTAAGCAATGATATTGCAAGGTTTGAACATGCAAGAACTACTGCAGTAGAAAGTCCCATACCCATACCGTTTATTGCTGAACTTGTAACAGCTAGTGTCGGACACATACCAATTACTTGAACGAAGGTAGGGTTCTCATCGATTATACCATTTTTAAATATTTTACCTAAATTACTCATCTCTTGACCCCCCTTTATTTATTCAAAACTTCAAATACCTTGATTGCATCATTTACACCACTTGTTACAGCCTTAGATGTAATTGTTGCACCTGATATTGCTTTTATTTGATTACCATTTGGTGCTCCACTCTTTATAACCTCAAGCTCTTTTGCTTCTTTACCTTTATATTGACCATTGAAAGCAGGTTCCTGAGATTTTGCACCAAGCCCTGGAGTTTCTGAGTTATTACCTACATTAACACCAGTAATTTTACCATCCTTACTAATTCCTATTGTAAGTTCTATTGCACCACCGTAACCTGATGGCTGAGATTTTATTGTATAACCAATTTCATTTGATCCGTTTATACCTTCAAATACTTCTTCTACAGTCTTAGCACCTGCTGATTTGTATTTATCAAGTTCTACCTTATTAAAATCGCTTGCACCTGGTAAAACTGCTATTCTCGCTTCATTATTAGCTTTTTCATTACGCTGTTTTATAACTGGTGCTGTTATCTCGTTTGTTGCGGCCAGTAATAATGCAGCTATTGCAGTAAATCCACATAATGTACCGCCTATCTTAAACATACTGTTCATTACTTACGCACCTCCCCAAACACTCTGTTGTGTACATACTTATCTATTAGTGGTACTAAGCAGTTGGCAAATAGTATAGAATAAGACACACCTTCAGGATAACCCCCATATAATCTAATGCAAGTTGCTATTATACCTGCTATTGCAGCATATATAATCTGACCTTTCTTTGTCATTGGTGATGTTGTATAATCTGTCAACATAAATATACCACCAAGTAAAAGTCCTCCAGCAAATGTCTGATAAACAGCAAATTCGCCATTAAATCCACCTAATAGGAATGTAAGTACAAAAACTATACCTATATATGTAACCGGCATTACATATGATATGATTCCCTTATAAACAAGGTATATTCCACCGATTATTAGTAAAACTGAGCAAGTTTCACCAACTGTACCACCTATATTACCGATAAACATATCTACAATTGTTATATTAGCACCGTGTAGTTTTTCTACTGCACCTGCTGCGGTTCCCATACCTTCAGCACCTGCAAGCTTCATATAACTTAAAGGTGTTGCAGTTGTAACTACTTCTGTAATACTTGGCGCTACCCATGTAGTCATTGCAACTGGGAATGACGCAAGCAAGAAAGCTCTACCTGCTAATGCAGGGTTAAGGAAGTTACATCCTATACCACCAAATATCATCTTTACAACAACTATTGAGAATATTGCTCCCAACACACACATCCATACAGGAAGTCCTGCTGGAACGTTAAATGCAAGTAATAAACCTGTTACTACTGCTGATAAATCATTTATAGTCGATTTCTTCTTTGTTATCTTGCAATAAAGCCATTCTGAACCGACCGCACCGATAACACAAGCAAGAATAGTCACTAATCCACGAACTCTAAAGTAGTATAAACCTGCTAGAGTAGCTGGAAGTAACGCTATTAAAACTTGTTTCATTATATATGAAGTATCTTCTTTTGACCTAATATGTGGTGAAGAAGACACAATCAGTTTATTATCCATTATTTGTTCCCCCTAACTATTATTTCTTCTGTGCTGCAGCAGCTTTTCTTCTCTTCGCACCGATTTCTCTCTTTGCCTGTCTAATTGCAGGTAATAAAAGTCTTCTTGAAGGACATATATATGAACATGATCCACATTCTATACAATCCATCGCTCTACGTCTTTCTGCTTCATCAAAATCATTCTTTAATGAGTACGCACTTATGAATAAAGGCTGAAGGAATGCTGGACATACATCCACACATCTACCACATTTAATACAGTTCATTGGTTCTGGTGCTGTAGCTTCTTTTTCATCAAGTATTAATATACCTGAAGAACCCTTATTAGTAGATATGTCATCTGTATATTGTGCAAGTCCCATCATAGGTCCACCTGCAATCAACTTTCCTGCCTTAACACCTTCTTTAATGCCACCACACTGTTCAATAATTTCACTGAACTTAGTACCTACTTTTGTTATTAAATTTTTAGGCTCCTTAATACAAGGACCTGTAACTGTTGTAACTCTCTCCACTAGAGGCATACCTTCTCTAATGGCATCAGCTATAGCAGCCGCTGTAGCTACGTTATCAACAACAGCCCCTGCAGCTATTGGAAGTGCTCCTGAAGGAACTTCTCTTCCAGTACAAGCATATATAAGCTGTTTTTCTGCTCCCTCTGGATATTTAACCTGTAGACTTACAACTTCTACTTCTGGGTAATCCTTTGCAGCCTCTGTTATATTCTTGATAGCTTCTGGCTTATTAACTTCTATACCTATAAATCCTTTGTGTACATCTAGAGCTTTCATCAAAGCTCTTATACCATATACTACCTTATCAGGATGTTCAACCATCAATCTATCATCTGCTGTTAGATATGGCTCACATTCTGCACCATTTAAAATTACAAACTCTGCCTTTGAATCTGGTGGAGGAGATATCTTTACATGGTTAGGGAATGTTGCACCACCCATACCTACTATACCGGCCTCCTTAACTATAGAAACAATTTCTTCCTTAGATAAATCTTCTATATCACCATGTGGTTTAACGCTTTCATGTAGTTCTTCTTTGAAATCATTTTCTATAACTACACACATAGCAGTACCACCAGGAACATTACAAGGCTTAATAGCCTTCACGACCCCAGATACTGATGAATGAATATTAGAAGATACAAACCCTTGAGCTTCACCAATTTTTTGACCAAGTTTTACTTCTTCTCCAACTTCTACAATGCACTTCGCAGGCGCACCAATATGCTGTTGAAGAGGAATATAAACAGTCTGAGGAGCTTTTGCTCTCTCAATTGGTTTCTTGTTTGCATACTCTTTTCCATACGGAGGATGTATACCTCCCTTAAAAGTTAAGAGTTTCATTATGTTACCTCCTATTCATAACTAATATTTACTTTTTTCCTCTATACTAGTATACAACATTTATTTCTATAAATCTATATTTTATACTATATTTGCTTTTACTAAGATTGACTATTTTTTGACTATCGCTTTCTTTTATTAATCATTTTTTTGATATTTCATTTTTAAAATATTATTAAATATTAATGTCTTTTTTTGAAATATAATGCACAAAATTACAAAAGACCACTTATTTTTCCTAAGTGGCCTTTCCTTTTAATATATTAGTAATCTGAATTTTAACTACTTCAATATTTCTTCTACAATTGGTATAGGATCTACTTTTGTATCTGAGAATGAGAATGTGTTGTAGAATTCTTCTATCCAATTTTCCTTCAATTCTTCATCATGATAAACAGTGCATAAAACATCTCCCTTAGATACCTTATCACCCTTCTTTGCATTCATCTTTAGACCAACTGCATAATTTATAGAATCTTCCTTAGTAGCTCTTCCTGCACCAAGATGCATAGCAAGTATACCTAACTGCATTGAATGTATATTTGAAACAAAACCTTCTTCTCTAGATTTCATTTCAGTTACAAATTTAGACTGTGGTAAAAGCTTTGTATTCTTTATCTGTTCAACATTTCCGCCCTGAGCTTCTACCATCTGAAGGAACTTTTCAAAAGCCTTTCCTGATGATATAGCTTCTTCTAGCATCTTTCTAGCTTCTTCCTTAGTTTCAGCAACCTTACCCTGCATAAGCATTATTTCACCAGCACACATGCAAAGTTCTGTAAAATCTTCTGGACCTTCACCCTTTATAGTTTCAACAGCTTCTTCTACCTCAAGAGCATTACCTATTGTATTACCTAAAGGCTGATTCATATCTGTAATCATTGCCATTGTATTTCTTCCTAATCTATTTCCTATAGAAATCATTGCCTTAGCAAGCTTCTTTGCATCTTCAACAGTCTTCATGAATGCACCTTCACCGAACTTAACATCAAGAAGTATAGTATTAGATCCTGATGCTAGCTTCTTTGACATTATTGATGAAGCAATAAGAGGTATAGCATTTACAGTTGCAGTAACGTCTCTTAATGCATATAACTTCTTGTCTGCAGGAACTAGTTCCCCAGTCTGACCAATTATAGCAAGACCTATATCATTTACCTGCTTCTTGAATTCATCTTCTGTAAGGAAAATGTTTAATCCTTCTATTGATTCAAGCTTATCAAGAGTACCACCTGTATGTCCAAGACCTCTTCCTGACATCTTTGCTACCTTTAGACCACAAGCTGCAACCATTGCACCTAGAGCCATTGATGTCTTATCTCCAACACCACCTGTAGAGTGCTTGTCAGCCTTTATTCCATCTATACAAGAAAGATCTATTACATCTCCACTATTCATCATAGCTTCTGCTAACTTTGCAGTTTCTCTTTCATCCATTCCGTTGAAAACTATTGCCATCAAAAGTGCACTTGTCTGATAGTCAGGTATACTTCCGTCAGTAACACCGTCAATCCAGAACTGTATTTCTTCATCTGTTAACGCTTGATTTGTTTTTTTCTTTTCTATTATATCTGTAAATCTCATAATATTTTTCCGGTTTCCCGGCCTCCTTTTTTTATAATTATTTGTAACGATTTCCCAAAACTAGATAATAAATTTATAATCCATTTACTCTTGTAAAAATAATTTGTAAAATCATTGCACTATTTAAAATATTCCAATTATTTTAAATAATATAAACAGTTTAGCACTTAACTGTTTATATTATTTAATTTAATTTTCACATTTTTTTATCTTAATTTTTAGATTATATTCTTTTTAAATTTAGATTTTGCTTAGACTCTTAGTCTTTTTTATGTTTTGAAAGGAAATCCTCCCCTCGGCTAAAGCCGAGGGTGAATTTCTAATTTTGGTTAAAATTTTTCTACTATTAACTATATCAACATTAATAGACCAACTATTAGAGAAGAAAGTAAGCTTACGCAGAAGCCTCCTACCATACCTCTAAGACCTAATCTTGCTAGAGTTGATCTCTTTTCTGGGCAAAGTATAGCTATACCTGATACACACATACCTATACTTCCTACATTGGCAAATCCTGCTAATGATATACAAAGCATTAATGAAGTTCTAGGATCCATTCCTGCTAGTATTGGAGCAAGCTTTCCATATGCAACGAACTCATTAAGTACAAGCTTAGTACCTAAAAGTTCTCCAGCCTTTAATATATTTCCTCCATCTAATCCCATAAGATATCCTATTGGAGCAAATATATAAGATAGTATACCTTCTAATGAAACTCCAAAGTTTCCTAATATACCGTTTATTAGTGCAACTATAGATATAAATGCTATAAGTGCAGCTCCGATAGCAAATGCCATCTGCATACCATCCATAGCTCCTGAAGAAAGGGCATCTATAACATTTTCATTTTTACCTTTTCTATCCATCTTTACTTCACCGATTTCATTAACCTGCTCTGTTTGTGGACAAATTATTTTAGAAATTATTACAGATCCTACTGGAACTAGTGTAGATGCTATTAATAATGCTTCCATTGGTATACCTAAAGCAACATATCCAGCTATTATACTTACTGACATACTACCCATACCTGAAACAAGGACAAGCATTATTTCACTATCTGTCATCAATCCAAGGTACTTACTTACTAATATAGGTGAGTCTGTCTGACCAAGGAACATATTTGCTACTGCGACAAAACTTTCAACTTCTGAAGTCTTAAATATCTTACCTAGTAACCAACCTAACTTAGAAACTATAAATCCTAATATTCCAAGGTAGTAAAGTACACCTACTAAACCTGAGATAAATACGATGTTTCCTAATGTTTGAAATGCAAATATAAATCCTGTTGGAGCTGTTGGAAGTCCTAGTGAACCAAATACGAACTGTATACCTTCACTACCGTATCCAAGTACTGACGCTACCACATCACTTACTTTAGAAATTACCGCTCTACCTGCTGGCACTTTTATTATTAAAGCAGCTATTATGAACTGAATAACAAAAGCTTTTAAAACCTGTTTCTTATCAACAGCCTTTCTGTTGTACGAGAACAGGAACATCAGCGCAAGTATTAATACAATACCTACAATATTTAATAAAACCTTCATAAAACCTCCTGGTGATCCTAAAAAATCCCTTTTTTTATTTTTATATTAAATTTTATTTAATAACATCTTTTAAGAAACTCTCTCCACTAATTTGTCCTGGAGTTTCGAATATTTCTGATATGGTCTTTGCTATATCAGAGAAACTATCTCTAGTTTTTAAATCTACACCTTCTTTTATATTCTTTCCAAATATAATCATTGGTGTATGTTCTCTTGAGTGGTCTGTACTTGGAGTTGAAGGATCACAACCGTGATCAGCTGTTATAATCACAACATCTTCATCTCTCATCTTTTCAACCATCTGTCCTAGTTGCTTATCAAAATCAGTAGCTGCCTGAGCATATCCCTCTACGTCATTTCTATGTCCGTACTTCATATCGAAGTCAACAAGATTTACAAAGCACAATCCATGGAAATCTTCATCCATTAATTTTAGTGTTATATTCATTCCATCTGTATTATCCTTCATCTTGTTAGTAGACTGGATACCCTTACCTGCAAATATGTCATATATTTTACCTACACCTATTGTGTCTAATCCCTTTTCAACCATTTCATCCATTACAGTTACCTGCGGAGGTACTAATGAATAATCATGTCTGTTAGGAGTTCTTGTAAAGTTTCCTTCTTCACCTATAAACGGTCTTGCAATTACTCTACCTACACCTAATCTTTCTCCCTGAAGAAGCTCTCTTGCTATTTCACAGTACTTATAAAGTTCTGGAAGGCTTACTACTTCTTCATGAGCAGCTATCTGGAATACAGAGTCTGCAGATGTATAAACTATTAAATCTCCTGTTTCCATGTGATGCTTACCGTAATCTCTAATTACATCTGTACCTGAGTACGGTCTATTACATACACAATTTCTTCCTGTTCTCTTAGAAAATTCTTCAATAAAATCTTCTGGGAATCCGTTTGGAAATGTTGGAAGCGGACTATTTGATACTATACCAGCTATTTCCCAATGTCCTATAGTTGTATCCTTTCCCTTAGAGGCTTCTTTCATTCTAGCAAAACTTCCTATTGGAGCTGCTACTTCCTTTCCTAATTCAACACCATCTATATTAAATAATCCCATTTTTTGTAACCATGGTGTGTTATATTTTTCTGATTTAACGATTGCTGCTAGAGTGTTACTTCCCTCATCGCCATACTCCTTAGCATCCGGCAATTCACCTATACCGTAACTATCTAAAACTATAAGAAATACTCTTTTTATCTTATCAGTATTTGACATATTATTTTGAGCTAAACAATTTAAAATTGTCTAACTACGCCTCCCTTCGTAATATATTTTACTTTCGGTTAGATTTAATATTCTCCATTTGTGTCCATGCCCTTAAGCATCTTTACAGCAGAACTTGTTCCTATTCTATCGCATCCCGCTTCAATAAAAGCTATTAAATCTTCAACAGACTTTACTCCACCTGCTGCTTTCATTTTTACATTTTCGCCAATATGCTTCTTGAACAACAATATATCTTCCATAGTTGCTCCACCTGTACCAAATCCAGTAGAAGTCTTTATGTAATCTGCACCTGCATTTGTAACAGCCTTACACATAGCTATCTTTTCTTCCTCTGTTAAATAGCAAGTTTCAATTATTACTTTCAAAATTTTATCCTTGCAAGCATTCTTTAAAGTTCTGATTTCTTCTTCAACTTTATCGAAATCTCCATTCTTAACATCAGATATATTAACAACCATATCTATTTCGCCTGCTCCATCAGCTAATGCATCTTCGATTTCCTTAACCTTTGATCCAGTAGAATTATATCCCAAAGGGAAACCTACTACTGTACAAACATTTATCTTATCTCCATACTTTTCTTTTATTCTCTTTATGTATGACTGTGGAACGCATACAGAAGCAGTCTTATATTCAACAGCTTCATCACATAATAGCTGAATATCCTCCCAAGTTGCAAATGCCTTTAACTGTGTGTGATCGATGTGACTTAATATTGTTTCTTTATTCATTAATATAACCCTTTCCCGATCTCAAATGTTTATGTTCAAACAATCACTTTTATAGTATAAACATAGTGAGACCTTTTTGTAATATGATTAACACAATTTGTATTAGTTTTTTACTATTGGAACTATTGATAGAATCTATGATACTTTATCATAGTACTGTTTTCCCAAACATTACACTCTTGTGTTATTTTATTTTTGTTTTATTTTCTAAAATTTCTATCAATCTATAAATTATAATACACTTTCACAAGGTTTTTGTCAACGTTTTTATGTGCGAACTTTAACATTTTTTTCTTATTTTTTTTGAACTATAACTTTTATAACAAAAAAATCTCCCTTTTCTCACAATCTGTGATATAATATAAATATATTTTTAAACACTAAAACACATAAAATAAATTAGAGAATATAATTTTGTAATTTATTTTATATTATTTAGATATAAAACTTATAAGGAGGAGACAACTTGTCTAAAAAGGAAGATAGAATAAATGGTCTAGTAACCATTTTAAAAGAATCCAACGGCGCCTCAGTAAAAGAGTTGGCCGCTGAATTTGGTGTTTCTGAAATGACAATCAGAAGAGATTTAAAAATGCTTGAAGAAAGAAACATCATTGACAATTTCTACGGTGCAGCTGTTTTCAATCCTCGTGGGGACAACCCTTTGAATCTTAAAGGCGAGAAGGAATTTAGCTATACCATTAGTGAAAATTCTCATCTTATGGAATTTGAAAAAAATAAAATAGGAAAAAAAGCTGTTGAGTTTATAGACGACGGCGATGTAGTAGCCATTGATGTAGGAACGACAACAGAAAAACTTGCTCAAAATATAGAAAATGATATCAGCTTTACTGCTCTTATCTTTAGTGCAAACAATCTTATACATCTTTTAGGAAAACAAAATGTTGAAATTGTTCTTCCTGGTGGTTCTTTTCATAGAGATACAGGTATGTTTGAATCATTAGAAGGTTTGTCAATAGTGGATAATACTAGAACTACTAAACTTTTTCTTTCTGCGGCAGGTGTGCATGACAGACTTGGTTTAACTTGTGCCTATCCTTATGAAGTCGCTGCAAAAAAGAGAGTTATAAAAAACTCTTTGGAAGTAATACTCTTAGCAGATTCGACAAAATTTGGAAATGTTTCTCCAGCTTTTATATGTGATATAGACTGTATAGATAAAATAATTACAGACTCAGGAATAAGCGAAAAATGGATTAAAATCATTAAAGAAAAAGATATAGAATTAATTATTGTCTAGATATAGACTCATTAGCTATTATTCTCCTTTTCACTGGAGTTTAACAATAAAAACCATAATAAAAAACAGAGTATCAAATGATACTCTGTTTTTTATTATGGTTTTTATTTAATTTCTTTCGATATAAGTAAATACTTTAGATTGAGATTTAAAACAATCTTGCTTGCTATTTTATTAAATTTTTATTATAAGTTTTCTGCCTTCATTATCAAGAATACTAAATTTTATAGAAACTCTATTTGTCACTTAAATTTATAGCCTTTAACTCATAAAGGTCCTTTCTTCTATGCTTTATAAGAGGTAATTGTTCTCTAACTTCAGATATTTTTTTTCTATCTATAAATGAATATATTATATTTTCATTTATTCCAGCATTTTCTAAAACTTTTCCCCAGGGATCAACAATCATAGAGTTTGCATACGAAATATAGGATTGTTCTTCATCTCTTGCAGGAGCTGCAGCTGCTATATAAACTTGATTATCCACTGCCCTCATTCTCAAAGAAATTTCCCAATGTGCAGGTCCTGTCGTCATATTAAATGCAGCAGGTAGTAATATTAATTCTGCTCCCATTTCAGATAAAATTCTAAAATATTCTGGAAATCTGACATCATAACATATCCCTATCCCTATTTTGCCTACACTCGTCTCCACAATAGTAAAATTATCTCCAGCAGTCAAAACTTCACTTTCTTTAAAATATTGCCCATCTTTTATATTAATATCAAATAAGTGAACCTTTCTATGACGTCCTATTAATTCGCCAAACTCATTGTATATATATGAAGTGTTAAAAATTTTATTTCCATCCCTTTCTGGTATAGAACCTGCTACAAGAATTATTGAGTATTCTTTGGCAATTGCCATCATTTCCATTGATGTTTCCCCAGGGAACTTCTCTGCATAAACAGGAAAACATGAATTACTATAAGGAGAGTTAAAAATTTCTGGCAAAACCACAAGATTCGCACCATTTTCAGCTGCTTTTTTAATCATATCCTTAGCCTTTTTAATATTCTCAAATTTATTATCTACTACGCTCATTTGAACAACTGCGATTTTATATTTCTGCATAAAAAACACCTCCTATCTATAATATTAATACATTTAAGTGGATTTTTTAAGCCTGCAATTTTATATTAATTTAATAATGTATTATACTACAATTACTTTCTTTAAATTTTATTATAGAATGAAAATTTCTATATCCTATAGTTTCTGTGAATACATAAAAAATAGCACCACGAAATACGCAATGCTATCTTAATATTCCTTATTAAATTAAGCAAATCTTCTAGCCCCTAGACAATTTACCCATCTTTCTGATAAGCTTGATATTTTTACACACTCTGGTCTAGATGCTGTACCACTTGCATGTATAAACTTACCATCACCTAAATAAATACCTACATGACTAGTTCTTCCTGAGCCCATTGTATCAAAATACAACAAATCTCCAGCCTTTTTATTGTTCATTGATACCGCTGTACCTGCATTAGCCTGATCTCTAGAAACCCTAGGTATATCTATGCCAAGAGCATGTTTATAAACATACTGAGTAAAACCAGAGCAGTCAAATCCTGCAGTTGTAGTTCCACCCCAAGAATACTTAATACCTAGTAAAGACTGTGCTACATCTACTATTTTCTTAGAAGCATCTGTAGAAGCCTGATTAGGAAGCTTTGAAGATGAATTTGTTGTTTCACTAGATTCCTTTATATTAGATGGAGAATTTTTATCAGTTTTAGTAATATACTTTGCTCCAACATATCCTATACTTCCATCATCCAGTTTAACTTTATACCAACCATTTTCTTCCCCTATTATATTAACTTCTGAATTATTATTTAAAGTTTTCAATACGGCAGTATTAGTTCCTGCACCAGCTCTAACATTAAGACCTACAGAACTGTTTACCTTTCCATGGTTAGTCTTTACTTCATCCTTAGATGACACTGTTTCTTCTGTCTTTTGATTATCTTTAGCTGAAGTCTTGTTAGGTTTCTTATTGAAATCTGCTATGTTAGTATTATCAACTTCATCAGTCAAATCTATATACTTACCATTTGCCCAACCAGTTGTACCATCATTAAGAACTACCTTTACCCAACCATTTGGAGCTTTTTCAACAACCTTGAAAATTTCGCCTTTGTATATTACAGAAGATACACCATTTGAAACTGATGGACCTACTCTTACATTTAATGATCCTGTTGACTTAAGCTTACCATTTGAAGCTGGCTTTTCTGCTTGCTTAGAACCTTTACTTGATTCCTTTACATACTTGCTACCATCTACATTTTCATCTTTTGATATATTATTCTGTGCAGATGTATTAGTAGCCGTATTTGCTTTATTTGTATTTACATTATTCTTATCTGCCTTGTTTTTATTTGCATTTTCTTCTTTACTAGCTGGATCAGCTACATTTTCTGTCTGAGCATTCTGGTTCACTTCAGGCTGTGAATTAACATTACTATTCTGGGCGTCTTCCTTACTAGCTGAATCTGCATCAGATACATAGTATCCACTTACCCATCCGTTTTGTCCATCTTCAGTCTGAACTTTAGTCCATCCGTCCTTTGTCTCTTTTACCTGAAGATTTGCTCCAGCCTTTAATTCTGAGACCTTATTTGAAGTTGCGCTTGGATCTTGTCTTAGGTTTATATCTGTTGTTGTCTGAGCTTGTTCCATCGCACTGGCGTTAGAAACAGATATTGCTACAGCTGCTGCACCTAACCCTAATACTGTCATTGCTTTTTTCATCTAATTCTCACCTCTCGTTATTTTCTATTTCTATATATCCCGACTGTTAATTGTCGCTAACTTTTGTTACTATTTTTAAATTTTCTTTCCAAATTTTAAAATTCCTTTAGAGAAATTTTAATTACATTCTTATAATACATCATATTATTACAGTTTGTAAAGCTTTTTTTTGAAAAAATGTCATTTTTACTATAAATCTCGTTACTTTTCGTCATTTTTTTGTAACTATTCCGATTTTAGAAAGCTTGTTTTTTGTTACTTTTTCGTAACTTGTTCTGTATATCTCTATTTCGAGTGTACATTTTTATTTTTTCATTTTTCATTATCATACTTTTAATTTTTTATGTTATAATTTAAAACTATTTTCTATTCTTATTTCTTTGAACCTTTTCATTCCGCCCTACCTTTTTATGATTTATTTCTTATCCAACTTTGTCCTCATATTTTTTATTGGCTATCTAGTATTTAATGTTGATTGCAATAAAAAATCATAACCATAATAAAATTATATAATGTGATATTTTATTGAACAGCAGTATTTAACAATAACTACTTTATTCTGTAAATATTTTTTAAAATGAGGGCTCGAATGACATTTAAAAAACTTTCTTTAAATTTATTAATAAAAAAAGACAGGTATTAACCTGCCTCCTTCTTAAAATCATGCTATATATTTTTTATTTCTTTCAATTCGAACCCTAACTCTTCTACTGCATCCTTTAAAGCCTTGTCACTAACATTTTCTTCAAGATCAAGGTCAGCATATCCACCTTCAAGATTGATTTCAATTACTTCAGTTCCTTCTATATCTTCACTTAGAACCGCATTTAATCCTTTTACACAATTTTCACAATGCATTCCTTCTATAATTAATCTCTTTTTCATGACACTACTCCTTTAAATATAAATTTTATTATTAATCTAAATACCAAACTATTTATAATATACATATATCTCTTTATACTTTCTATAATTTTTTAAAACTTTTTCTGTATATTGAGATGTTTCTTTGAATGGTATTTGGGTTAAAGACTTACCATCACTACTGTATTCAGAAGATTTTAACCACTTCCTAACATTTCCTGAACCTCCATTGTATGCAGAAATCATCAAATTCAAATCACCTTTAAATTCTTTATTCAACCTATGAAGATACCATGTCCCCATTCTAATATTAGTTTCTGGATCTCGCATATTTACATTTTTTATATCTAACTCTCTAGAAGCCCATAAAGCAGTCTGTTCTGTAATCTGCATCAAACCAGAAGCCCCTTTTGATGACACCGCATCAGGATTAAATTTACTTTCTGTCTTTATAATACTATAAATAAGATACTTGTCAACCTTGTATTCTTTTGAATACTTTTCTACATACTCTGAATACTCTGTTGGGTAAAATATTTTTTCAATTTGGTTATAGTTTATACATAGCACAACGGTCAATAGCATAATAGATATCAGTAAAACTTTTTTAAATGTACCTTTCAAACTAAAATCCCCCGTACTCATCTTTCCATTTTTCTATCTCTTTAACTAAATTTTCAATATGCTTATCTAATTCCTCAAAACCTGCAGAATTATCTATTACATAATCTGCCTTTTCTAATTTATCCCTTTGACTCATCTGACTATTTATTCTTTTTATTGCCTCCTCCTCAGATATGTTATCTCTCAAAACAACTCTTTTCAACTGTTCTTTTTCTTCGCAGTATACTAGAACCACTTTATCTACCATAATATCAAAATTGGCTTCATAAAGAAGTGCTGCATCTACTAAGGCAACCAACTTTTCTTTTTCACATTTTTTCAATCTTTTATCTACTATTTCTCTTATTTTTTTATGCGTTAGTCTATTTAGCAGTGTTAACTTACTATTATCAGAAAAAACTATATTCCCTAATTCTTTTCTATCTACCTTGTCATTTTTTACAGCACTCGGGAAATTTTTTTTTATTTTCGCTAACATATCTTGATATTCATATATTTCCCTTGAAATAATATCTGCATCTATAATATGAATACCATATTTTTTTAATTCTTTAGAAACACTACTTTTACCGCATCCTATATTTCCTGTTAAACCTATTTTAAGCATTTATAATCCTCGCCTATTTATTTTCTATCTAATATATGATAATAATCAATTTATGTCAAATATTTTTTTGAAATACTTTCATACTAGATTGCTAATCTAAAAATTATTATTTGGTCTACAACTAAAATACTTTTTATTTCGTTTCATACCAGGAATCACCTATGTTTAAATCAACATCAAGGTTTACTTTCAAATTAACAGCATTTTCCATTTCACTTCTAAGAAGCTCTTTTACTTTATCTATTTCTCCATCAACAGCTTCCACTATCAACTCATCGTGAACTTGAAGTATCAACTTTGAAGTCAATTCTTCCTCTTTCAATCTATTATATACATTCACCATAGCTATTTTGATGATATCAGCAGCGCTTCCTTGTATTGGTGCATTCATAGCTGCTCTTTTTCCTCTATTTTTGTCCATAAAATTACTTGATTTTATTTCTGGTATATATCTTCTTCTATTAAACATCGTTTTAGAATATCCTGTTTCTTCAGCAGACGATACAATATAGTCCATAAAGCCTTTTATACTTCCATATTTTGCAAAATAACTCTCAATATAATCTTTAGCCTTTTTTTGTGATATTCCTAAGTCCTTAGCAAGGCCAAAATCACTTTTCCCATATATAATACCAAAATTAACAGCTTTTGCCGCACTTCTTAACTCTGAACTAACATCATCAAAATCTACTCCGAACACCTGTGAGGCTGTCTTTCTATGTATATCCTCTCCGCTTCTAAAAGCCTCTATCATATGCTCGTCGCCACTCATGTGAGCTAAAACTCTAAGTTCAACCTGAGAGTAATCGGCATCTAAGAATTTTCTTCCGGGCTCTGCTATAAATATTTTTCTAATTTTTCTTCCCATTTCTGTTCTAACTGGTATATTCTGCATATTAGGATCTGTTGATGATATTCTTCCTGTTGTTGTAACTGTTTGATTAAATGAAGAATGTATTCTTCCATCTATTGGATTTACTAAGGACTTTATCCCTTCAATATATGTAGATTTTAATTTAACAACACTTCTATACTCACCTATCAAATCAATTATAGGATGCTTATCACTCAATTTTTCTAAAACTTCTGCATTAGTTGAATAACCAGTTTTTGTCTTTTTAATTATTGGAAGCTCTAATTTTTCAAACAATATAACACCTAGTTGCTTTGGAGAATTAATATTAAACTCTTCACCAGCGTATTCAAATATTTTTTTCTCAGTGGAAAGTATAATTTCATCAAATTCTCTACCTAAATCATCGATTATTTTTTCATCAGTGTATATTCCTAAATATTCCATATCACCTAGAACTTCTATAAGAGGCATCTCTACATCATAGAACAACATTTCCATGTCATCCTCTTTTATTATTTTTTTCATTTTATTTATCACGCCAAATACCGTACTCATTATTCCAGCTGCATAGTTATCTAACTTACTAGAATCTACCTCTGGATAGTCTATCGCCTTGGCGCCTTTTCCTAAAAGTTCTTCCTTAGAAGTTACTTTTCTATAAAGATATTTATTGGCTATAATATCAAATTCATATGATGTAGAACTTTTAGAATCTATAATATATTCTGCTATCGAAATATCAAAAGATATGTTATTAAGCTCTATTCCATATGGTCTAAGAGCTAAATAATCCTGCTTCAATTCATATCCTATTTTTTCTACATTATTATCTTCCAATAACTCTTTTAATTCTTTTATTTTTTCACCTTCGATAAAATACATTTTTTCAGGCTCTAAAGCAAGATAAGTTCTATATATATTTTCTTCTAGAATATTTCCTTCTCTTGTAAAAATTTTTATAAAAACACTAGCTTTTTCTCTTGCTTTATCAACAAATTTTTTAACATCTTCTAATTTTTCTATTTCAATTTGAACATCTTCTACTTCTTCATTTGAAAGTTCACTAACTCTTGATATAAGACTATTGAATTTTAAATTTTTAAATTCTTCTATTACTCCTGCTATTTCAAAATCTCCAAAAACCATATCTTCAAGTTTATACTCAAGAGGAACATCTCTAACTATAGTAGCAAGCTCCTTACTCATTATTGCAGCATCTTTATTTTCTTCTATTTTTTTCTTTTGAGCACCTTTTAACTTATCAATATTATCAATAACGCCCTCTATACTTTTAAATTCTGTAAGAAGCTTAATACCAGTTTTTTCTCCAATACCAGCTACACCTGGAATATTATCAGACTTATCTCCCATTAACCCCTTTAAATCTATAAATTGAGAAGGAGTCAATCCATATCTTTCTATTACCCCCTCTGTATCATATGCTTCTACATCTGTAATTCCTTTTTTAGTAATTAAAACAGTAGTTTTATCAGATGCCAACTGAATTGCATCTCTATCTCCTGTTACTATATATACTTTATATCCAGATTTTTCTGCAGCTAAAGAAATAGTTCCCAGGATATCATCTGCTTCATATCCTTCAATTTCTTTCCTATCAATATTCATTTTATCAAGTAGATTCTTTAATGGCTCAAATTGCTGAGATAACTCAGGAGCAGTTTTTTTTCTTCCCGCCTTATACTCTGAATAAGACTTATGTCTAAAAGTAGGTGCTTTTAAATCAAAAGCTACAGACATATGCGTAGGCCTGCACTCATTAATCATTTTAAACATCATTGTTAAAAATCCATAAATAGCATTTGTATGTAATCCCTCTCCATTATCCATAGGTGGTAATGCAAAAAATGCCCTGTTAATGATGGAATTTCCATCTATTAGTAATAAAGTTTTCTTCTCTGTCATATTATCCTCATTTCCTATTAATTATTATATTATCAACATTTATATATTCTCATACATAAAATCCCTCTAGCTTTTTATAGTTTAAAAGTATGGAAAATTAATCTAAGCTATAATTACCCTAATCTACAAAAATATAATTTCTTACTATTTCAAGGTATTTTCAATTAATTGTTGCCATATAAATTATACCACAAAATTTAGTTCATAAATTTTTTTATTATTTTTTATAATATACTTGTTTTTTTTATATTATTATGCTAATATATTACATGTACTTAATAACGATTTGTTTTTTAAGCATTTCTTGTTTTTATAAACATACAATTTGTGCGCCGCTGTGGCGGAATTGGCAGACGCACAGGACTCAAAATCCTGCGGTAGCAATATCGTGCCGGTTCGACCCCGGCCAGCGGCACTATAGCATGCCATAAAGATATACTCTTTATGGCTTTTATTTTACACTTTTATAGTGAGAATTTTTTTAATAGTATTTGTTATTTTTTTGTTGAATTAGTTTTATATTGTATACTATTAAATTTTATAACATTATGTTTGCTATTATTTATTAATTTCAAATATAGTCCTATTCTATAATATACATTTTATTTATCTATAAATATATAGTATAATAGTATTGTAATTTTATTTTTATGGAGGTGAATTAATGGACATCAAACAACTTGAAGTTTTTGTTGCAGTTGCAAAGCACAAAAGTTTCTCTAAAGCCGCAAGAGAACTTTTTTTAACACAACCGACTGTTAGTTCTCATATTCAAAATTTAGAAAACGAAATGCAAACTGTTTTATTAAATAGGAATAATAAAACTATTACTCTTACTGATTCTGGACATATTCTCTACAATCACGCTATTGTAATACTTAATGATTGTAAAAAGGCAGTCTATGATATAAAGGAATATTCAGGCAAAATTGAAGGAAGTATAAGTATTGTGTGTAGTTCTGTGCCAGAGGCACACCTTTTCCCTGGCTTTTTAAATAAATTTTGCAGCAAATACCCCAACATAACATTTACTATCAATCATTGTAATTCTAATCTCGTAATACCCGAGATTTTAAGTGAAAGGGCTACTTTTGGTATAGTCGGTTCAAAGCAAAAACATCCACATATTGATTATTATGATTTAATTAATGATGAACTTGTATTGATATGCCCGCCTGATTTTGAAATTGAAAATGATAATGGATATATAGATATCGAAAAATTAAGAGACTTGACCTTTATAATGAGAAAGGAAGGTTCTGGGACTAGAAACGTAATAATAAAAAAATTAAATGCCAGTTCAGTTCCTCCATCTTCATTAAAAATAAGAGCTTATGTAGAATCAAATAATGCTATTATTGAAATGGTTAGAAATGGATTAGGATGCTCTTTTGTATCAGATATTTCTGCAAGATATCTGATAGATAAGGGAGAATTAAAGGAGTATAGAATTAAAAATCATCCTTTTGATAGAAACTTCTATTTTATATTCTCAAAAAAGAAAGTATTTACGCCAACAGAAAAGAAATTCATAGAATATTTAAAAGATTATTATGACCTTGACATTGATTTACAAATATTTTCTTCATAATTTATTCTAATTATAGTAACTTTTTAGGTACCCCTTATCATTTTTATTAAAAAGAATTTATTAAATATAAGAGTGTATAGAATTTTTTCTGTAAATTAGCCTTCTATGGCTACACTGCCGATTAG
>JAHHSS010000029.1 GCA_020025095.1 Peptostreptococcus sp. | reverse complement strand
TAGAAAAATACGACAGCAAGCAGAGTATTTCTACTCTAAATGCTGTCGCATAAAACTGTACGATTTTATTCATCAACGTCAGTTGACAAAGAACCTTTTATTTCAGCTTTAAATTAATTTTCTTCTGTTTCTTTTTCTATAGCTATATTTCTGTACTTCTTCATACCTGTACCTGCTGGTATTAGCTTACCAAGTATGACATTTTCTTTTAGACCTATCAAATGATCTTCTTTACCCTTTATAGCCGCATCAGTAAGAACTCTTGTTGTTTCCTGGAACGATGCTGCTGATAAGAATGATTCAGTTGCAAGAGAAGCCTTTGTTATACCAAGAAGAACTCTCTTAGCTACTGCTGGTCTTAAACCATTTGCTTCTGCTTCAGCATTACACTTATTATAAGTAAGTACATCTTCATATCCTCCAGGTATAAGATCTGTATCTCCTGGATCTTCTACTTTAACCTTTGATAACATCTGTCTTACAATTACTTCTATATGCTTATCATTGATATCAACACCCTGTAATCTATAGACTCTCTGTACTTCCTTAACTATATAATCCTGAACTCCGCCTATTCCATTAACTCTTACTATATCATGAGGATTTATAGAACCTTGAGTTAACTGTTCTCCAGCTTTTACAAACTGCCCATTCTTAACTTTTATTCTTGAACCATATGGTATCTGATATATCTGAGCTTCACCATTTTCTGGACTAACAATAACTTCTTTTCTCTTTCCTGTTTCATCTATTTCTACATAACCTGAAACTTCTGAAATTATAGCAAGACCCTTTGGCTTACGAGCTTCGAAAAGCTCCTCAACTCTAGGAAGACCCTGTGTAATATCTCCTCCGGCAACTCCACCTGTATGGAAAGTACGCATTGTAAGCTGTGTACCCGGCTCACCGATTGACTGAGCAGCTATAATACCTACTGATTCACCAATATTAACTGGCTTACCTGTCGCAAGGTTTCTACCATAACACTTAGCACAAACTCCATGCTCTGTCTTACAGTTAAGAACCGTTCTTATATGTACTGTTTCTATTCCAGCAGCAACAATTCTTTCTGCATCATCTTCAAGAATCATTTTATCTGCACCTACAATTTCTTCACCAGTATTAGGATCTACGATTGGATCTATAGTATATCTTCCTATAATTCTGTCTTGGATTTCTTCTATTACTTCATTGCCATCCTTGATTGCAAATATTTCTGTAGTTTCAGTAGTTCCACAATCAATATCTCTTACTATAACATCCTGGCTGACATCAACAAGTCTTCTTGTTAAGTAACCTGAATCGGCTGTACGAAGTGCTGTATCTGCAAGACCCTTTCTAGCACCATGTGATGAAGTAAAGTATTCCATTACCGATAAACCTTCACGGAAGTTAGACTTAACTGGTATTTCCACTGTCTTACCAGATGCATTGGCCATCAAACCACGCATACCTGCAAGCTGTCTTATCTGGTTCTTAGAACCTCTGGCTCCAGAATGTGCCATTATGAATATATTATTCATTCTATCAAGACCATCCATAAGAGCATCTGTTACCTTATCAGTTGTTACTGTCCAAGTTTCTATAACTTTTTCATATCTTTCTTCGTCAGATATAAGCCCTCTTCTGTATGCCTTTTCATATTTTTCTACTAACTCTTCTGCTTCCTTCAAATAAGTATACTTAGCTTCTGGTATATCCATATCCGCAACGGCAACTGTTATACCACCAACTGTAGAGTACTTATAACCCATTGACTTAACATAGTCAAGTAGTTCAGCAGTCTTTGTGTTACCATGCTTTCTAAAGCACTTATCTATTATCTTTCCTAAAGATTTCTTATCTGCAAGGAAATCTACCTCTAGACTAAATGGATCTTTTTCTCTATCTACAAATCCTAAATCTTGTGGTATTCCTTCATTGAATATAAATCTACCTACTGTACTTTCTACTAGAGAACTTCTTCCATCTTCAAGAACTACTCTCATCTTAACTAAAGCGTGAAGCTCAACCTTGTGATTGAAATATGCAAGTGTAAGTTCATTATAATCCTTAAATATTGTTCCTGTTCCCTTAGCACCTTCCTGTGCCTCTATTGTTAGATAGTATGAACCAAGAACCATATCCTGAGAAGGTGTTGTTATTGGAGAACCGTCCTTAGGAGCAAGAATATTATTTACTGATAACATCAAGTATCTTGCTTCTGCCTGTGCTTCAACTGACAATGGAACGTGAACCGCCATCTGGTCACCATCGAAATCGGCATTATATGCTGTACAAACAAGTGGGTGTAACTTTATAGCCTTACCTTCTACTAGTACTGGTTCAAATGCCTGTATACCTAGTCTATGTAGAGTCGGTGCACGGTTAAGTAGTACTGGGTGACTCTTTATTACTTCTTCAAGCACATCCCATACTTCTGGCTTAACTTTTTCTACTATTGTCTTAGCACTCTTTATATTATGTGCATATCCTTCAGCTACAAGCTTGTCCATAACAAATGGCTTAAATAGCTCTAATGCCATCTTCTTTGGAAGCCCACACTGATAGAATTTAAGTTCAGGACCAACAACGATAACTGAACGTCCTGAATAGTCAACTCTCTTTCCTAGAAGGTTCTGTCTGAAACGACCTTGCTTACCTTTTAGCATATCTGAAAGTGATTTAAGAGGTCTGTTACCTGGACCAGTAACTGGTCTACCTCTTCTTCCATTGTCTATAAGAGCATCTACTGCTTCCTGAAGCATTCTCTTTTCATTTCTTACTATGATTTCAGGCGCTCCTAACTCAAGAAGTCTCTTCAATCTGTTATTTCTATTTATAACTCTTCTATACAAATCATTCAAATCTGAAGTGGCGAATCTACCACCATCTAACTGAACCATTGGTCTAAGATCTGGTGGTATTACTGGAATGGCTTCTAGTATCATCCACTCAGGCTTGTTTCCTGACTTTTTAAAAGCCTCTACAACTTCTAGTCTTCTGATAGTTCTTACTCTCTTCTGACCTGTTGCATCTCTTAAATCTGCTCTAAGTTCTACTGATTGAGCATCCAAATCTGTATTTTCAAGAAGTTTCTTTACTGCTTCAGCCCCCATACCTACTTCAAAGTTGCCATAACCATACTTTTCTATAGCATTTCTGTACTCTCTTTCAGTAAGTACCTGCTTATATGCAAGTCCTGTTTCACCAGCATCTGTTACTACGTAAGATGCAAAATAAAGTACTTTTTCAAGTGATCTTGGAGACATATCCAATAATAGTCCCATTCTTGATGGTATTCCCTTGAAATACCATATATGTGACATTGGAGCTGCAAGCTCAATATGTCCCATTCTTTCTCTTCTTACCTTGGCCTTAGTAACTTCAACACCACATCTGTCGCATACTACGCCCTTATATCTTACTCTTCTATATTTACCACAGTGGCACTCCCAATCCTTTGTTGGACCAAATATTCTTTCACAGAATAAACCATCTTTTTCTGGCTTTAATGTTCTATAGTTTATTGTTTCAGGCTTCTTTACTTCTCCTCTTGACCACTGTCTTATTCTCTCTGGAGAAGCTAAACCTATTTTTATCGACTCAAAATTGTTTAATTCAAACAAGGAGTTCTCTCCCTTCTTTTCGATACTTATATATAATAACTGTTTCTGGGATTTCCATACAGAAACCCCGAAACAAAATTCCTTCTACCCTTTATGCTACAAATTTATTTTTAATACTCAACATCGTCGAAGTCGTCAAAGTCTGTGTCTTCTTCTTCATCTACAAAGTTTTCATCAAACTCTTCCTCTTCTTCGTACATATCATCTTCAACTTCTTCTATCATATGAGTATCTTCTATATCATCCGGTACTACATTTTCAATCTTGAAATCTTCATGACCTTCCTCATCTACTGATTCCTTAATATCTATTGGATTACCTTCTGAATCAAGTGCACTTACATCTAAGCATAGTGACTGAAGTTCCTTCATTAATACTCTAAATGATTCAGGCATACCTGGTTCAGGTATATTTTCTCCCTTAACTATTGCTTCGTAAGTTTCAACTCTACCCTTAACGTCATCGGATTTGACTGTTAAAATTTCCTGAAGTATATGAGATGCTCCATAGGCTTCAAGAGCCCAAACTTCCATTTCTCCAAATCTCTGTCCACCAAACTGAGCTTTACCACCTAGTGGCTGCTGAGTTACTAGTGAATAAGGACCTGTACTTCTTGCATGTAACTTATCATCAACAAGGTGATGCAGCTTTAAGTAATACATGTAACCTACAGTTATTCTATTATCAAATGTTTCTCCTGTACGTCCATCATATAGCTTAAGTTTACCATCTCTTGGATATCCTGCTGATTCAAGAGCATCCATAATATCGTACTCATTAGCTCCATCAAATACTGATGTTGCAACATACCAGCCTAACTTCTTAGCAGCTAGTCCTAAGTGCATTTCAAGTACCTGCCCGATATTCATACGAGACGGTATACCCTGTGGATTAAGAACTATATCCATAGGAGTACCATCTGCCATGAACGGCATATCTTCTTCTGGTAATACTCTTGAGATAACCCCTTTGTTACCATGACGTCCGGCCATCTTATCTCCGACTTTTATCTTTCTCTTCTTAGCTATATAACATCTAACAAGTTCATTTACACCTGGTGATAAATCATCTCCATTATCTCTTGTAAATATCTTGATATCTACTATAATTCCTGATTCTCCGTGTGGAACCTTAAGTGAAGTATCTCTTACTTCTCTTGCCTTCTCACCAAAGATAGCTCTTAAAAGTCTTTCTTCTGGAGTTAATTCAGTTTCTCCCTTAGGAGTAACCTTACCTACCAATATATCGCCAGAATTTACTTCAGCACCTATTCTTATGATACCTCTATCATCAAGATTCTTTATAGCATTTTCTCCGACATTAGGTATATCTCTTGTAATTTCTTCCGGTCCTAGCTTTGTATCTCTAGCTTCACATTCATATTCTTCTATATGTATTGTAGATAATCTATCTTCCTTTACAAGTCTTTCGTTAATCAAAACGGCATCCTCGTAGTTATAACCTTCCCAAGTCATAAAGGCTATTAGACAGTTTCTACCAAGGGCTATTTCACCAAGATCTGTAGCTGGACCATCTGCTATAACATCTCCTGCTGAAACTTTTTCACCCTTACTTACTATCGGAGTCTGATTTACACAAGTACCTGAGTTAGATCTCTTAAACTTTAGAAGCTTGTATCTATCCTTATCTCCATTATTTTTCTTTATTACTATTTCATCTGCAGAAACTCTATCAACAATACCATCATTCTTAGATACAACAACCGCTCCAGAATCCTTCGCAGCTCTGTACTCTATTCCTGTACCTATTATAGGAGCTTCTCTTCTCACTAGAGGTACCGCCTGACGCTGCATGTTTGATCCCATTAGGGCTCTGTTGGCATCGTCATTTTCAAGGAAAGGTATCATTGCTGTAGCAACTGAAACAACCTGCTTAGGAGATATATCCATATAATCTACTCTATCTTCTGAAACCATTTCAACTGCACCAAGAACAGTTCTACAGATTACCTTCTTATTTATAAAATGACCTTCATCATCTAGTGGCTCATTTGCCTGTGCTCTTACATATAAATCTTCTTCATCAGCTGTTAGATAATGTATTTCATCTGTGACAACTTTTCTTTCTTTATCATACTTTCTATAAGGTGACTCGATAAATCCATATTCATTTATCTTTGCATATGTAGAAAGTGAGTTTATAAGACCGATATTAGGACCTTCTGGAGTTTCGATAGGACATATTCTACCATAGTGTGAATGGTGAACGTCACGAACTTCGAATCCTGCTCTTTCTCTTGAAAGACCACCTGGCCCAAGAGCTGAAAGTCTTCTCTTATGAGTAAGTTCTGATAGTGGATTTGTCTGATCCATGAACTGTGACAACTGAGAACTTCCGAAGAATTCCTTTATTGCCGCAGATACAGGTCTGATATTTACAAGAGCTTGAGGAGTGATAGTTTCCATATCCTGAACTGTCATTCTTTCCTTTATTACTCTTTCCATTCTAGAGAAACCAATACGAACCTGATTTTGAAGAAGCTCTCCAACACATCTGATTCTTCTATTTCCTAAATGGTCTATATCATCTATATTACCCACTCTATGCTTACCGTCTATTATATAGAATAGACCAAACTCATAACTTATAGATGCAATTATATCATCTAATAATATGTGTTTTGGAATTAAAGACTTCATATTAGCCTTTATTACTTCCTTTATTTCATCTTCATCTTCATAATTGTCCAATATTTCCTTTAGTGTTGGATAGTGAACATACTCTTTGATTTTAAGATCTGATATATCAAAATCAACATGAGCCTTTATGTCTACAAAGTTATTTCCTATTACTTTTATTTCTTTTTCGCTATCTACTGCTATCCATACCTGATTAATACCTGAGTTTTGAATCTGTCTTGCAACGTCAAGACTAATCTTTTCTCCAGCACTTACAAATATTTCTCCAGTTTCAGGATTTACTACATCTCTTGAAGCTATCTTATCCATTATTCTATAGCAAAGAGCAAGTTTTTTATTGAACTTGTATCTACCAACCTTTGCAAGGTCATATCTCTTTGGATCAAAGAATAATGAATTTAGAAGTGATGAAGCACTTTCCACTGTTGGAGGTTCACCTGGTCTTAATTTCTTATATATTTCTACTAGACCTTCCTCAACATTTGAAGTATTATCCTTTTCTAAAGTAGCTCTTAATCTTTCGTCATCTCCTAAAAGCTCAAGTATTTCAGCATCTGAACCTATTCCTAAAGCTCTAAGAAGTACTGTTACCGGCTGCTTTCTTGTTCTATCTACTCTTACAGAAATAACACCTGAAGAATCTGTTTCATATTCAAGCCATGCACCTCTGTTTGGTATAACAGTAGAAGAAATCAGTCTATTACCAGTCTTATCTCTCTCTTCAGCGTAATAAACACCCGGAGATCTAACTAATTGTGATACGATAACTCTCTCTGCACCATTTATGATGAACGTTCCTCTCTCTGTCATTAGAGGGAAGTCTCCCATAAATACTTCCTGTTCCTTTATTTCGCCTGTTTCCTTGTTTATAAGTCTAACCATAACTTTTAAAGGAGCGCAGTAAGTAGTATCTCTTTCCTTACATTCTTCAATATCGTATTTTGGCTTTTCGTCTAACGAGTAATCTACAAACTCCAATATAAGATTTCCTGTGTAATCTTCTATTGGTGAAATGTCTGTAAATACCTCTTTTAAGCCCTCTTCTAAAAACCAATCATATGAGTCAACCTGAATCTCAATTAGATTTGGCACGTCAGCTATTTCCTTAATCTTGGAAAAGCTCATTCTCTCTCTTTTTCCAATCATGACTGGATGTGGTACCACAATTTTCACCTCACTAAATTAAATTTTTATTGCATTTGTTAATTTATGAGTTTACGTTTATAAATCCACCTCGCTAGTGTAATTAAATGCAACAGAAATTTACCTTCACGAGCCCACTTTATAAATCGCAATTATCTAATAAAATATTGCTTTTTTTCAGTTTTTAATAAAAAAAACTTATGAAAACATTTCTAAATTATTAGTAAAATAGGCATATTTTCACATTATAAGCAGTATATTATTTTATCACAAGTCTTGACATATTTCAATATATTTTGTAAAATATTATATTTTTTTTTCATATTGCTATTGAATAGGCCTGTTAATTATGCTAAAATATCAACTGTTAGTGTATTTTTCTAATAAATATTTCAAGTTTAGTCTGTGTTTTCTAATGAAAATTACAGATTTTCTTTAGTTGAATTTTTTTATTTATGTACTTTATTTTAAAAATACAACTATCTTATACTAGAATTGAGTTTGTTCAAAAATAATTTATGAACAGAAATGAAAACATAGATTCTATGTGTTGGAATTTTAACTTTGATGTACGGGTTTCAACTATACGGCAAACCAATAATTTTTAAGAAAGAGGTGGTAGAAAAATGTCTACTAAAAAAAATACCTTTAAAGGTATAAGGTTGATGTTAATTGCTACGTTTTTCTGGGCTACAATGGGTATTGTCAGCAGAAACTTAAACGGCGCACATTTAACATCTATTCAAGTGGCATTCACAAGATGCCTGCAGGCAGCGGTATTTACTACAATAGCGCTCGCCATCAAAAACAAAAAGGCCTTTAAGATTGATTTAAAGGGGCTTGTATTTTGTGTAGTTTACGGAATTATAGCATTCGGTCTTGCTATGGCATTCTTCAGTCTAACAGTTGAAAGAATTCCTATAGCAGTGGCTACAGTCTTAATGTTTTCCAACCCTATCTGGGTAACATTATTCGGAAGAATTTTCTTTAAGGATCATGTAGGAATTAAAAAAATAATAACTGTTATTACATGTATATTAGGATGTATGTGTATAATAGATATTTTTGCAGCTGGTGGAAAAGACCTTAATGTCTTAGGTGTTGTATTCGGACTTCTAAGTGGTATAACTTTTGCCTGTCAGCTTGTAATTCCAAGATTTGTTGAAGGGAAGTATTCAAATGATACTCTTCTTCTTTATGGTTTCTGGGGTGGAACAGTATTTCTTGGAATATTTAGCAATATCCCACAACTTGTTGTTTCAATAGCAAGTTCAACAGATCCTATTTATACTATAGGAAATCTTTTGGCAATAGGTGTTTTATCTACTTATATCGCCAATTCTTATTATATTAAATCTTCTGAGTACCTTGGAAATACACTTCCAAGTATACTTGTAGCATTTGAACCGATATTTGCTACTATATTGGCATTTCTCATTCTTGGAGAAGCAATCAAGCCAATTCAGATGTTTGGTGCTTTAGTCGTAATTGCATCAATTATAGTAATGCAAGTGGATATAAAAGGACTTTCTTTATTTAAAAGCAAAGTATCTGAAAAGTAATATATAAACAAAAAACAGGTATACTTACCTGTTTTTTTGTTTGAAAATAAATATCTTAAACTCAATTTCCAACACTTTCTTGATAAATTATTTTTATATTCTGTTTTTGCAAATTAAAGTCTATTTTATAAAATCTTTTTCTTTATATCAGTTAAAAATAAAAAAAATTATTAAGGTAAATCTATTAATCTTAAATTACCTTCGATAAGTCGAGTAATATTATATAAAAGGTGTACTGTTTTTTACAGTACACCTTTTAAACTTGATAATTTTTATTTATATATTTTTCCTAATTTTAACAATTACATATTGCTATTTTTATTTCTATCACTAGGCTTTTCAATACTATTATCACCTGATTTATTAGGATCATTTTTTTTCTTATTTATTTTATTTCCACCTTCTTTTTTGTCATTAATATCCTTAACATCTTTACTTTCATTTTCTTTTTTATCATCTACACTTGAAGACTCATTACTCTTACTTTGATACTTAGGATCATATATATTCAATATAGATGAATCAGTATTAAATGTATTCACATTGTAAAGGATAAGAAGGTCTGTAACCTCATTATTATTAAGTATATCTCCCATAGTTCCAGTATAATATCTCAAGTCTACTACATTTATTTCGGCAAAATCATTAATCAAGAAAGGAAGCATCGCATTTGCATATGAATCCTTTATTAAAAGAAGTTTCCTCTTTGTCTTAACATTTGTTCTAATCTTTATCTGCGAGTGATTTCCGCCTGTAAATACTTCATATTTGTCCTTTTCCTTTAATTTTTGAGCGTCGTATAATGTAGTTACTTTTTCTTTAGTATCATAGTATTTTACAAGAAGTGGATACGGCTTATCTTTCAAGTAAAGAACTATATCCTCAGGCTTACCAATTTGAGCTCCATTTTTATAATAAAGGCTTCCTAAAAATTTATCTGTAGCTAGAGATTTTATAAAACTCTTTTCTTGAGCTGGCGAAATATCCTTGCTCTTTGCAAACTCTTCATAAGCCTTATATGCACCATCAGTTGTCCAATGATGATCCGTTTTATAATAAAGCTGCGTAGAGTTCTTTACCCTTTCAAAAGGTTCAATCAAATTTACAAAATTAACTTTTTTATCTATCTTTTCTTTTAACTTATCAAGATACTGTTTTTGTGAATCAGATGGAGCATTTTTTGGTAAAAGATTTCTGTATATTTCAACCTTATTAGGTACTATCATCATGCTAATATTTAATTTTGGATTTTGAGAAACAAAGTTATTTATTGCATTTACTTTCGCCTCTGTTACTTCAGGGCTAGCTTCAGTAAATCCTTCCATTAAATATCCGTCTTTACAAATATATACTCCATTTATTTCTTTTCTTCCTAGAAGGAGATCAAATCTTGATTTTTCTTTTATCATTCCCTGTCTTTCTGGGAACTGATCCGAAAGATATTTTCCATACTCCTTAGAAAATTTACCTGTAATCAAATTCTGCATTGTAACTTTTGGTTTTTGCTGAAGAGTTCTATTTTCAGAAATTGATTTTTCAGCCTTAGGAGATATTGCAGAAGCAATCATTACTAATACTATTATTCCCATTGATGAGAATGAAAGTATAGAGTAAAAATTATGATCTAATCTTTTTCTTTTCTCCTTGCTTATATATTTCTTTTTATTTCCTCCTGTAAATATAAATCCTATTACTAAAAGAATAGCGTATATAAGGGCTGATATTAGCTGCTTTATATTCATTCTACGCTTTTTCTTCTTTTTCACGGTTTTTTTATTTACTGTTCCCTTTTTTGTCTTTTTATTTGATTTTTTTACTTGACTTACCGGGATTCTTTTAGTTGCTTCATCCTCATAAAGCTTTTGCCTTCTAGCCTTATTATGACTAGCTTTTTTTCCATTCTCATCTCTTATTACAGGAATTTTTCTTGTAGCTTCCTGAGGTATAGCTTTTGTCGGCCTAGATGTTCTCGGCTGAACTTTCGTTCTGACTTGCTTAGCTTGACTTGCTGATTTAGCTTGTACAATAGGTCTTGCAACTTTTTTATTTTTATCCGATTTTGTATTTTTATTTACTGCTTTCTTTGAAGCCTTTGGTCTTTTTTTAGTTTTTGAGAGTCTATCTGGCACTTTATTTTGTTTTTTACCTGATGCTTTTTTTCCATTTTTTTTAGACTTTCTAGGGCTTTTAGAATCGCTAAAATCATCAGTTAGCAATTTCCTTAAACTTTCGGGCATTTCAGGTTCTTCGTATCTATTATATTTCTTACTCATCCTGCATCACCCCCACCTAGAAATTAAAGTATAGGAACGGACTGTAGCTTTCTCCTACTAATGAGGCTACAGATATAAAAAATATTATTGCATAAAATACTGATATAGCTATGTATCCTCTCGCTCCAAACCTTGATTTTATATTGTTTATAAGTCTACTTACTAAAGTCGTTGAACCTATAATTGCTAATAAAATGAGTTTCCATGTTGTTTTTAATAAATACATTCCAGTCGGATCTATAATATGATTAGCTCCTATTATAAACATATTTCCGTAATATTTCATAATATTTGAAACTCCCTGGATATCAAACATTACCCAACCGATCACTACTATTAATAGGCAGTACAAAATCTGTACACTTGAACTTCTTTTTTCAAGAAATGAAAGTAATTTAGCTTTCTCGAAATATATAATAAGACCAAAATAAAGCCCCCATATTATAAAATTCCATCTAGCACCATGCCATAGACCTGTAAGCATCCATACTACAAATATATTCCTTATATGCTTTTTTGTAGAACATCTACTTCCTCCCATTGGGAAATAAATGTAAGTCTTAAACCAATTCCCTAAAGAAATATGCCATCTTCTCCAAAATTCAGTCGCATTTTTCGAAATATAAGGATAATTAAAGTTTTCTGCCCACCTAAAGCCTAACATATTTCCTAAACCTATTGCCATATCCGAATAACCACTAAAGTCAAAATAAATTTGTAGGGTAAATGCTATTATTCCAATCCATGCAGTTAGAGCTGACATCTCTAAATTGGGCATCGATTTTACTTGAGCCCAAGTAAGTGCTAAGTTATTAGAAATAAGAACCTTTTTACCTAAACCTATAATAAATCTTTCCATTCCAATACCAAATTTTTCTATAGTTACTACTCTATTTCTTATTTCTGCTTCTGTTTGATTATACTGTACAATAGGCCCTGCACCAATTTGTGGGAATATACTAATATATAAAGCAAAATCAATTAAACTTTTCTGCTCTTTCGTTCTTCCTGTATAGACATCAACTATATAAGATATAATTTTAAAAGTATAGAAAGAAATACCAAACGGCAGTGGTAATTCTATGATTCTAAGATTTGTTCTAAAAATCATATTTATATTGTCTATGAAAAAACCATAGTATTTAAAGAACGCCAATATGGCTACATTTATTACTATCAAACATACCATATTGAACCTTGCTTCTTCCCCTTCATTTCTATGAAGGCACATTCTTTTTACACCAAGCCAAGTAACTAATATTGATATTATCATTAATATCAAATATTTTGGATTTCCCCAACTATAAAAGAATAAACTTAGTAATAAGAGAACCCCATTCCTAGCTTTCTTAGGTGCAATAGTATGTATTATTATTGCTATTGGGAAGAACAAGAATAAAAATATTAAACTAGTAAAACTCAAAACTCTTTCACCTTCCCTTACTTATAGCTATCTTTTATTGCTTTATTTATTGCACCCATATTTTTTGCAGATACGAAAAATACATAATCACCTTTTTTATTTAATTCACTGGATGATATTATTCCATACTGTGCTGGTGCATAATTTTTAAAACTATTTGACTGACTATCTATTCTTTTCTGTATCTTAGACATTACAGAATCTGCCTGACCAGGTTTGCACTTTATAATAAGTATTTCATCTGCTATCATGTTACTTTTAGGAGCAAATAATACAAATTTATCGTATTCCATATCATTAATAGCATATAATTTTCTTAAAGTTGTTGAATCCGCCTTTCCAAGATCCTCACCATCTATTTTTTGTGAAATATTATTAGGAAGAACTTCAAAATTAATTTCCTTAACCTTTACAAACTGGTATGCTCCTATAAATGCAGCTAATACCACTATTATCAACAATGCATATTTCTTTCTGTATGGTGGGCTTGTTCTTATGGAATATTTCATCCCTTCCTTATTAAAGATCTTTTTCTTAGGCTTTCCTACATTCACAGTTCTTAGTCTTGCCGTACGCTCACAATTTACAGAGGAGGCACTATTTTTTTCCTTTTCTTTATCTTTATCTTTTTCCAAACAAGTTCACCCCCCTTACAAATTTTCACTTAAGAAGAATAACCAGTTTTTATAAAAATCACCTTTTAAGTGTATTCCATCTGGCTCATAAAGACTCTTTGAAGTTATAAGACCTTCTGATGAAAGATATTTTGCACCAGTTTTTTCAGCTACTTTTTTAGTTATTTTATCTAATTCTGCTACATTCTTGTTATTTATTTTATCTCCATCCTTTGTTACTTTCGATTCATCTACTTTTAAAGGCGCTTGTATATAAATTTTTACTCCCTTATCTACTTTTTTCAATTTATTAATCAAGTCTATATATGAGCTTTCAAATTTATCTACCGACTCTCCATTAAGATCATTTGCACCATATAAAATCACTATTTGTTTTGGTTTCAATTTTTCTATTTCTTCTATATGCCTATCAGCCTGATTTACATGTTCACCTTTTTTGGCTAATACACTTGATGAATCAAGTGTTCCTGCCACTTTTAAATATTCTGTAATAGAATCTCCTAAAAATACTACATCTTCAAATCTAGACTTTGCCTTTTTCATATCAAATTTTGAAATAGAAGTATCTGGATTCACTTCATCAATTTCCTCTTCAACCTTGCTCCTGTTTTGGTCTGCTTGTGCCTTTAGATTTTTCATCGTCCAGTCAATACTTTGAAGAGGTGTCTTCTCAGTATCTGCCGCAAATGCTTTTGAGCACAGTAAAGCTGTTCCAGATATCAATACAGCCATTGCTACCACTTTACTTTTTTTCATATCTTAACATCCCATCTAATAATATTTTTTTAACATATTATCTTCCGCTTTTATGCAAATAACTAAATTTCAATAAAATTTTTAAATATATCTATAAAGATAAACATTGTAAAAATAACGATTTTCTTGACTGTGATACTTACAAAATTTCACCTTATAACTTCTATATTTTAACTAAATATTTTTCGATTTTATATATTGCTACAAAAACGGCATTATACTAGTATTATAGCATAAAGAACTTCTTAAAATCTTGTTTTTTACAAAAAAAGCTCTATAACTTAAACATTGGATTATAGTATAATATGTATAATTATATAATATAAATAAAGGGGGCTAAAAACTTGATAATTAGCAATATTAATACTATACAAATTTTTATAGTAACCTTTCTTGCAGTAGCAGTAAATATAATACTTCCTACTATACTTTTTATAAGAGCAAAAAGTATTTCTAAAGATAAAAAATCTTTTATTAAGAAAATAATATTTTTTGTTATTATTCCAGAAATCATAGTTTTATTAACTAGTATTTATCTAGTGTATAGAATTGTTTTAATAAATATAATAAAAATATAAAGAAAACAAAAAGACATGTACTCCTGATTATTAATTATCATTTAGTACACGTCTTTTTATATGCTTTATTCCATTACACAAACAATTTCCGATATATTTATATTCTTATCTTTAATATATCTTAATTCCCCTGTTTTTTTATTTCTTTTAAAAACACTTATATAATCACTGTTTTGGTGTCCAACAAAAATATAACTTCCATAATAATTAAAATTAAAATCTCTTGGTGTTTTTCCTTCTGTTTTTATAAATTGAATAGATTTTAAGCTTCCGTCTTCTAAAATTTTAAAAGCTACTATACTATCGTGTCCCCTATTAGAAGCGTATAAAAATTCTCCATCTCTGCTTATCTTTATTGCAGCTGCTGTATTTTTGCCTTCAAAATTCTCTGGCAAAGTCGAAATGCTATCAAAGTATGAAAATTCACCACTTTTCAAATCATAATTTAATATCTCAATTTTTGAATTCAACTCACCTATTAAATATGCTTTTCTTCCATCTTTAGAAAAAACTATATGCCTAGGACCCATACCTTCTTCTGTTTTGTATGTAGAAATCAACCTATAATTTCCATCTTCCGTTATATAATATGTATAGACTGCATCATTTCCTAAGTCTACTACAATAAGGTATTTATCAACTGGATCCTTAATAGACATATGGCATCTTGAAAAATCTTGATCTGGGCTAACCTTACTTCTTCCATTAAACTGTATGGTAGATTTTCTTTCTAAATTTAATTTTTCATCTACACTTATAATATCTAATCTGCCCATATGGTAATTACTTGCATATATAAACTTCTTTTTTTCATCATAATATAAGTGGCAGGGTGCCTTTTTCAAACCAGATAAAGTGTCTACTAAAACATATTTATCATTTTCCTTTTTATATGAAACTACTCCGCCACCATCTCTTGCGGTTATAGAAAATAACTTTTCTCCATTACTTGATTTGCTTAGATAACTAGGAGATAGCTCTTCTATTATTTGTTTTTCATTAAAATTAATATTTCCTTTTATGTCATATTTTATATCTAATATGTGTATTCCTTTGTTATTTTTCCTTGTATATCCACTTAAAAAAAGTTCTTCCATATTACCCTCCTCCTTAGCTATAAATTTCCCTATAAAGCTAAAAGCTCTTTAAAATCAAACATCTAGTAGTGTTTTTCTTTTTCTTCTAATTAAAATATTCTAGCTTTAAACAATACTAGCCTTATTTATAAACTTAATATATATAGCAATATATTAAATATATACTA
>JAHHSS010000028.1 GCA_020025095.1 Peptostreptococcus sp. | reverse complement strand
AGCAATTTAATCTTTTTGCATCTATGCAAATCTTTTATGATTTATAGATACATTTAACATTAACAACTATATAAAATTCATAAGACTTAAAAAAATAATTTTAAATAAAATTAAAATCAGCGCTATTAGGTAAGTAAATTATATTTTAAATTAAAAAATATAATTTACTATTTAAAAACAAAATAAAAAATGACACCAATGCTGATGTCATTTTATCTGTCTTTATATTTTATTTAGAATTACTTTCCGTTTACTAATTCCTTAAGACCCTTACCTGCCTTGAATACTGGAGCCTTTGATGCTGGTATCTGTATTACTTCTTCTGGCTTTCTTGGGTTTCTTCCTGATCTAGCTGCTCTTTCTCTTGTTTCAAAAGTTCCAAATCCTACTAACTGAACCTTATCTCCTGAAACTAAAGTTTCTTCAACTACCTTCATAAATGCATTTAAAGCAACTTCACTTTCCTTCTTTGTTAAGTTACTCTTTTCTGCCATCTTTGCAACTAATTCTGCCTTATTCACAATAACTACCTCCTGTAATAATTTTCTAATTTACAACTTAAATATCTTATTTATCTTTCTAGTTGACAAGTTTATTATACATAAGTTTTGGCTATATTTCAATGTTTTTTATCAATTTATTTATTATAGCTCCATATTTTTACAGCTTTTACTTTCAAAAACAAGATCGCATATCTCATCAAAATCAAAATATCCTTCTTCGAAACCACACTTAGAACATTCAAGTATTTGCAAGACAAGTTCTCCAAGCATTTCTATCATTGTTTCTATATCATCTTCTTTAATGCTCGATTTTAATTTCAAAACTATCTCTTCCATTTTATTTACAAGTTCTTCATAACTTTTTATCTCATCTATATTTTCATTGAAAACTTTTTCTTCAAGATCTATTATGGAATTAAATTTTTTCTTTCCAGACTTTGGTATAAACAGACTTGTTAAATGATCAAACTCATTCTCTGCTCTATCCAAATCCCATAACTCTATTTTTTTCTTATACTCTAAGTCCTTTATCCCCGCAGATCTAACTATATATATTTCTTGTTCATCATCATAATATTCCATTAGCTTAATCTTTGTATTTGAGGCAATAAACCTATCATATACTTGAGTTATTATTATGTTTGAATCACAATCTAAATCTCTTTTCCTTATCCTAAATGCATCTAATAGCCTAAATCCCTCAGAAGGATCAAAAGCAAGATAATTGTACATAGCATCTATAAAGCTCATAGACGCTATAACTTCTAACTCTACGCCCTTTTCCTTTGCCATATCCTCTATTATTGCTACTGTACTTTCTGCAACTCTAGGATGCCCTGGCACAGCGTAAATAATATCCTGCTTTTCTCCCATATCTACTATTTTTTTTGCTATTTTATAATATACATCTTCAAACTTCTCATATTTTTCATAATATGAGTCAAAACTTTCAAATTCTACATTTAACTTTTCTATTACAGGATGTTTTGAAGTTCTCATATAAATAGGTAATTTAGATTTTAACTTTTCCACTGCACTAAAACTTATCTGAGTGATATCACCTGCTCCTAGTCCTACTATCGTTATCATTTAATCTTCCTTTCTACAATTTCAATTATATTGTTCTTTATATTTCACTATACTTCTATTAAGATAAATATTCATAAAAAATCTATCTATTTACTGCAATATTAATATTTAACTTTACAAGCTTTCATATGAAATTAATTATACAACAATATAAAAAAAAAATAAATTAAAAGTCTTATCCCCACTTTTATTAAATATTCATATTACTTGTATCTAAGGTACTCTCGTGATATTATTTAAATATACTTAAAAGGAGGCATAAAATGATAGATAAAAAGAAGTCTGCCCGAGATTTTTCTAAATACTGGGCAAATCGCGGAGATGAGAAAAGCGATACACAAAGCTTTTGGTTATCTCTCCTAAGAGATGTTTACGGAGTTAAAGAAGCCGAAAAATATATATTTTTTGAACAAAAAGTGAAACTAGATAACACTAGCTTTATAGATGCACGCATACCAGAAGCTAAAGTTATAATTGAGCAAAAAAGTAAAACAAAAGACTTAAATAAGGCTATTAAGCAGTCCGACGGTTCTTTATTAACTCCTTTCCAACAGGCAAAAAGATATATTACTGAACTTCCAGTTTCTGAACACCCCAAATATGTTATAACCTGTAATTTTAATGAATTTTATATATATGATATGGAAAATCCAAAAGGTGAACCTGAGATAATATATCTAAAAGAGTTAGAGAAAGATTACTACAGAATGAATTTTCTAATAAAGGAAAATAACCCTTTCATAGAAAAAGAGAAACAAATATCTGTAGAAGCTGGTAATATTGTAGGAGAGCTGTATAATGCATTCTTGAAAGAATATAAGAACTCTAATAATCCAAACACTTTGCATAGTTTAAATATTCTTTGTGTAAGATTAGTATTTTGCTTATATGCTGAAGATGCAGATATTTTCCCAGAAAAAAATCAATTTTATAATTATCTCTCAAAATATGAAACTGAAGATATGAGAGATGCCTTAATAAAACTTTTTCAAGTTCTTAATCAAAAAGAGGATGAACGTGATCCTTACTTAAAAGCCTCATTGACAGCTTTCCCTTATGTAAATGGAGGTTTATTTGCTGAAGATAATATTGAAATTCCTAATTTTAGTGACGAAATCAAAGATTTAATACTAAACAAAGCAAGTAGAGGATTTGATTGGTCTCAAATAAGCCCTACTATTTTCGGTGCTGTTTTTGAATCTACCTTAAATCCAGAAACACGTCGACATGGTGGCATGCACTATACAAGTATAGAAAATATACATAAACTAATAGATCCTCTTTTCTTAGATGATTTAAAGAGTGAGTATAGATCTATTTCCTCATTAAAAAAAGAAAAAGATAGATTTAAAAAGTTAAATGAGCTACAAGAAAAGCTGTCTAAAATCACACTGCTGGATCCAGCCTGTGGGAGTGGAAATTTTTTAACAGAAAGCTATATAGCTTTAAGAAAGCTAGAAAATAAGATAATAGCCGATATTAATAATCAATTTAATGTTGGACAGCTAAGAATGGCACAAGAAAATGATATTAATCCTATAAAGGTATCCATCAATCAATTTTACGGTATAGAGATTAACGATTTTGCTGTAACAGTAGCTATGACTGCTCTTTGGATTGCCGAAAGTCAAATGATGACAGAAACTAAAAGAATACTTCATTTTGACTTAGATTTTTTACCTTTAAAATCAAATTCCAATATTATATGTGAAAATGCTCTTAGCTATGATTGGAGAAATCTTGTCAGTCCAGAAGAAATCAGCTATATAATAGGTAATCCACCTTTTATTGGTGCATATAGCCTAAATAATGCTCAAAAAAAAGAAAGAGAGCTTATTTGGGGTAAGGGTTGCGGAATACTTGACTATGTAACTTGTTGGTATAAAAAATCTGCCGACTATATAAAAAATAATAATATTAAAGTTGCCTTTGTATCTACAAACTCAATTTCACAAGGTCAACAGGTATCACCTCTTTGGAAAGAACTTAGAAAAATGGGATTTGAAATAGAATTCGCCTATAAATCTTTTCCTTGGAATAGTCAAGCTACATCAAAGGCTAATGTTTTTGTTGTTATTATAGCTTTTAGCCATATTAATAAAAATAAAAAGAAACTCTTTAACAACGAATTTGATTATATACTTACGGACTCTATCAACGGATATCTAATGGAAGGCAATGATATATTTATAGAAAAAAGAAATAAACCACTATGCCCTGTACCTGAAATGAGTAAGGGATTCCAACCTACTGATAACGGTTATCTGCTTTTATCTGAAGATGAATATTGGGATATAATCAAAAAAGATCCTAGTATATCAGCTTGGATTAGACCTTTTTCTATGGGAGAGGACTTTATCAAGGGGAAAAATAGATACTGTTTGTGGCTTGAAAATGCAAGTCCAAAAGATATTAAAAGTCATCCATTTATTAAGGACAGGGTTAAAAAATGCAAGGAGTGGAGAGAGAAACAAAAGCCTACTGGGGATGCCTACAAGCTAAAAGATATTCCTACTAAATTTAGGCCCTGCAAAAAATTTGTAGATGCAACTTACATAGGATTTCCAAAAGTTTCATCTTCAGCTAGAAAATATGTGCCCATCGGCTTTGTAGAAAATGGTATGATTCCAGGCGATATGATATATTTTATAAATACATCGTCTTTATATCATTTAGGTGTACTTACTTCTAATGTACATATGGCTTGGATGCGTGCTTTTTGCGGCAGGCTTGGAAATGGATATAGATATAATAATACCATTGTATATAATAATTTTCCTTGGCCAAAACCTACTGATAAGCAAAAGGCTAAAATAGAAGCAACTGCTCAAGCAATACTAGACGCTCGAGCAAAGTATGCAGAAAATAGCCTCGCCGATTTATATGATGAAGTCATGATGCCGAGTGAGCTGAGGACAGCTCATCAAAATAACGATAAGGCAGTTATTGAAGCATATGGATTAGAATGGAGAGGAATGAAAGAATCTGAATGTCTAGAACATTTAATAGATTTATATTTAAATATTTTGAAATAATTTTTTAATATCATTTCTATATCATTAAATAATAATATTTTTGCTATTAAAAACGGCTAAACAAATAGTTTAAAAACTTTTGTTTAGCCGTTTTAAATAGTATACTCAAATTTTATCTACCTATTTTTAATAAACAGTATTCTGTTAGATATAGAGCATTTTATATTCTATCTATTTAGATTTAAAATATCTTCTTCTATTATCTTACTAATTTAAGCTTTTTTAGCTTCAATAGCAATGTTTTACCCTTTGGCATTGCAAGTATTTCTTCTTCCGTAATTCCACCTATTCCTAGAAGCACTATTACATATATAGCGCCACCGATTGCTATTGCAATAATTGAAGATAGCTTACTTCCTAAAAGAATGCTTAATCCCATATAAGAATATCTAGCACCTATAAACATAACCATTACCGTTACAAGAGGTTTTATAAAATATTGCATTATATCAAATTTTATATTTAAAGCCCTTTTTATATATATATATTCAACAATTGCTGCAATCATATAAGAAACTACTGTACCAAGAGCTGAACCTAATATATTAAAGGCAGGCATTGCTGTTAATGTGTAACTTATTATTACCTTTCCAACTATACCTCCTAAAAGTGCAAATACTGGTATCCAAGGCTTTCCAATTCCCTGAAGTATGCCATTGAATGTATATAAAAGACCTAAGAATACACATCCCGGTGCAAGTGTAAATAGCATCAAACCGATTACTTCTGAAGGTTGTTTTGGGAACAATAATCCCATTATTGGTTCAGAAAGTGCTGCTAATCCAAACGCACATGGTAATACTAGTAATAATGTTATTTTAAATGCAAGTTTTGCATTATGTCTAGCTTCATCAAACTTCTTCAATGTAAAAGAAGTAGATATTGCTGGAACAAGACTCATACCTATTGCTGTTGTAAATACCATAGGCATTACTATTATCGGCATAGACATTCCTGTAAGTTGGCCTAACATAGCATTTGCTGCCATATTTGTATAACCTGCTACTTCTAGTCTTGATATTACTATTACAGTATCAACAACGTTTACAAGTGGCATTACACAAGCTCCAACACTTATAGGTATTACTACCTTAATAATTTTCATGACTATAGTTGATTTCTTTTGCTTTACATAACCTACACTATTTTCTGTCATTTCTTTTCTCTTTTTACTGTCCTTTAAATAAACAGCTACAAGAAATAAAAATGATGCAAAGGCACCTATTGTAGCACCAGATATACCACCTGCAGCACCTATTTTAGGCCCGAATTGTGCCATAAATAAATATGCAAGTGCTAATCCTAAAAATACTCTAAATACCTGCTCTATTACCTGAGAAGCTGCTATTCTAGTCATCTGCTGGTAACCTTGATAATACCCTCTATATGCTGACATTGATGGTACTATCAATAATGCTGGCGCTATTGCCCTCATAGCTGATACTGCATTTGGATTATGCTGTATGTCAGTTACTATATAATTAGCTCCAAAGAATAGAACTAAAAACATTACAAAGCCTGTTATAAAAAGCATCAAGTGAGTAATTCTAAAAATCTCATTTGCTCCTTTATGATTGCCAAGAGCTGCCTGTTCAGATACAAGCTTTGCTATTGCAGTAGGAAGGCCTGCTGTTGCTAGAGTTAAGAATAAGGCATAAACAGGATATGCAGTTTGGTAATACCCCATCCCCTCTGCACCTATAAAATACCCTAAAGGTATTCTAAATATAGCACCAAGTATCTTTATAATAACCCCTGCAGCACCCAATATAAGAGTACCCATCAAAAAGGAATTTTTTTTACTGCTAACTTCCATCTTTTCCTCCTATTAAATTTTCTCTTCAAATACACAATAAATATTATATCATATATAGTCTTATCTACACCAAAAAATTTTATATATAAAAAATGCTGATATACAAAATATATTGAATATCAGCATCTAGTTCAGATTATTTTATCAAATTAAAATCTTTATGTAAAGATGTATTCCTTATTTTTTTATTATCTATATAAATCAAATCTTCCTTTTTTCAAAGTTAATCCTATTTTTCCTGAACCCATATGTATTGATCTTGTAGCTATTATCTTTTTAAGTGCAGATGCTGGATAACCTTTAAGTTCTTTTCCTCCTACTACTGCAACAGCATTTGTATTTCCTAATGAGCATACAGTCCCCTTAGATACATACACAAACTTTTCTGTTTCTTTGCCTTCTAACTTCTTTAGAATGTTATCCACACATGAAGATGCCATTGCTAAAGCTATCTGAGCAGTTGTAGGATATGGTCTATTTGATTCTGGATCTATTACTGCAGATACATCACCTAGCATAAATACATTGTCATAACCTTCGACTGTAAGATCGTCTTTTACTATGACTCTTCCTCTTTTTGCTTCAAATCCTGATTCAGAAACAAGATCTACACCACTAACTCCAGTAGTCCAAATAATTGTACCACCTTCTATTTCATGTATTTCTCCATCTTTATCGTATTCAACGATACCTGGTTTTATTTCATTTACCTTGGCTCCGGTAATAAACTTTACTCCTAAATCTTTTAAATAATCTATTGCATAATTTGCAAGATTTTCAGAAAACATAGGTAAAAGTCTTGTGGCAGATTCAACACATACAAGCTCATAGCTATCTTCAGAGAAACCATGTTTTTCTGCATATTTAGGCATCTGCTCTGCTAAAGCACCCAAAAGCTCTACCCCTGTAAATCCTGCTCCACAAACTATTATTTTAAGCTTTTTCTTATCTCTATCTCCATCTAGGTAAGCTCTTATTTGACTGTTTATATGCTTGTTGATTGCTACTGCTTGATCAAGGTTTACCATAGAAAAAGCATTTTCTTCTACACCTTTAATTCCAAATGTTTCAGATTTAAATCCAAGCCCTATTACCAAGTAATCATAATCTATTTTTCCGTGATTTTCAAGAATTACGTTATTATTATCTTTATCTATTTTTACTACTTTATCCTGTATAAATTTAGATTTTTTACAATTTGAACAATCTTCTATTGAGTAAATAATGTTTTCTGGAGCTTGCTGACCAGCGGCTACTTCATGTAGACAAGTTTTTTCAGTATGATAAGTATTTTGATCAACCAATATTATTTCAAAATCTCCATTTTTGTGTTTTAATTGTGTTGCTACTCTTATTCCTGCATATCCTGCTCCTAAAACTACTATTTTCTTAGTCATAATATTCACTTCTCCTTTAAACTATTCTTTTTAATTATAATATTAAATTTATATAACTACTCCTATAAAAAATCCTGCAAATTGAAGAAATAGTATCATACCTAAATTTTCAACAGCAAATTTGAATGATTTATTTTTAACAGGCAAATTTTCTATTTTTTTCGTATTTTTAAATATTTTACCTGTAGTCAGCAACACCAATAGATATGTAGCAGGCGTTAGTCTTAAGATAACATTTACTATTACACCAAAAAGACATATTCCATAGAATATATACAAAAGTTTTATTGAATTTTCCTGACCTATTACACATGCTATTGTTTTTCTTCCATTAATCCTATCCTCTATTACGTCACATAGATTGTTTGTAAGCATAAGAGCTGCTATTGCAAATATGCTTGGCACAGAAAATACAAATATATTTGCTACTTCTTTATAAGTAAGACTGTTGAATCCACCTAAATTTACTCCTACTGTTATTAAAATAATAACAAACCCCATGGTAGTACCTGAAAAAAATTCACCTAATGGAAGTGAAGATATTGGAATTGGCCCTGCTGAATAAAATATTCCTACACAAAATGAGTATATTCCCAGCAATAAAAGTATATACCCAGTTTTATTAACAAGGTATAATCCCAAAACTGCGGATATAGAAATAAAAACTATAATCGCTACTAAGATACTTTTTAAATTCAAGCCCTCTCTACCAATTATATTCGTTTTTTCTCTATAATCATGCTCTAAGCTGGCGTTTTTATAGTCGCAATAATTGTCCAACATATCAACTGACATATTGAAAAGCAACATAGCCAATATTAATATTATAGAATCTGCTATCTTTATCTTATTCATATTGTATACACAATATAATACTCCTAATAGAAATGGAAAAATACTGGCTAATTTAGCTTTAATTTCAACTAATTCCATATAAATTTTTATTCTCTTATACAACATCATATATACCCCTAGTTATTTCTATTAAGCAATTTACCGACAAGTTGATTGAGATATTTTTTGAATAAGCTATCTTCAAATCCATTTAACATACTAATTGCTTTTTCGCTATACTCTTTAGAAACTTTTTGAGAATATAGTATCCCACCTGATTTTTCAAGAATTTGTCTTATTTTTATATTGACCTCATCATTGTAAATATTTTTTTCTTTTATTTCCATAAGTTCTTCTTTATATACTTTCATTGCTTCTATTACAGGCAATGTAAAGTTTCCCTCTTTAAAATCTTGATTTACAGGTTTTTTTGATTTATTAGCTTCTAATGTAACATCTAATATATCATCTTTTAGCTGAAATGCCATTCCTATATATTCACCAAACTCCCAAGCTGTTTTGGCATATTCTTTATACCCTGACATATAGGCTCCTTCATAACAGCATAGAGCTATCATAACAGCTGTTTTACCTCTTATTATTTTGTAATAATCCTTCTCTCTTATAGAAAAACTATTTCTATAATCCATTTGAATTAATTCGCCTGATAAAATTTCATTTACAGTTTCTGTTATTTTTCTTATATTTTCAATTTTCTTTCCATATTCTATCACATTAGAAAATACTGATGAAAGCATATAATCCCCAGCATATACTGCTACATCTTTTCCCATTTTACTTTGAAGAGATTCTACTCCTCTTCTTTTTGGAGAATCGTCTACTATATCATCATGTATTAGAGTAGACATATGTAAAAGCTCTAATGTCGCAGCTATCTTAATAAAATCATCATCTAATTCTTTTCCGCCATTATACATTTTCCCAATTGTTATCATTAAAGCTGGTCTAATAAATTTAGCATCTACATTTATTAACTTTAAAACTTCTTTCTTTACAGCAAGATTAGGAATATCTATAGATTCTATTATGAACTTCTTGCACCTTTGTAATTCTTTTTTTATTTCTGGAAATTCATCCCACATAGTATTTATTTCTACTTCGTTTTTTTCTATCAAATTGACCTCCTAACTTCTCCTGTTGTTATAACTTGGAAAGTTCGCTAGGAAACTAAGTAAGCACTTATTTCCTAGCTACTAATATTTTAATTTTTTTTAAGTAATTATTTTTATCGGACAAGTTAATAAAAATATTTTAATAACTTATTTACAATCCTTTATCTATATTATACAACATTTTGAAAAAATCATTTTCTTTAATAAGAGTTTGGGGAGTATCATCCATTATAAACTTTCCTTCTTTTAAATATAATACTCTATCCATTTTTTCTATATCTTGAAGATGGTGAGTAACCCATATGATAGTTTTATCTTTAAACACACTGAATATAGTCTCTAGAAGATCATGTTCTGTAACTGGATCAAGACCGACAGTAGGTTCATCAAGAAGTATAATAGGAGTTTCCATAGCAAGTATTCTTGCCAGGGCAATTCTTTGTCTTTCTCCACCAGAAAGGTTTTTTCCACCTTCATCCATAACTGTATCTATACCTTCTCTTAACGAATTTATCTTATTTTCAAGGCCTACCATTTTTATTATCTCACTGGCTTTTGAATATGTCAATTTTTCATCCCCTAGTCTAAGATTGTTGAAAATTGTCGTATTGAATATCCAAGGACTCTGATTAAGTACTCCTACAATCTTCTCCTTGCCCAAATCCACATTTACCATATCTTCGTCAAAAATTTTTACCTTTCCAGTATAATCATATATATCTCCTCTTAGTATTTTCATAAGTGTCGATTTTCCCGCACCACTTTTCCCAAGTATACATACTTTCTGATTTTTAGGAATTTCAAAAGATATATTATCTAAAATAGTTTCTTCATTAAATTCAGATTTATATCTAAATGTTAAATCTTCAACTGATATTGCTGAATTAGCATTTTCTATATCATACTCTATGTTTTTATATACCCTATTTTCAACCATATCACTTAAATTATTTACATTTTCAATAGATTTTTCATGCGATGCCATTTCTTCCATTCCTATAGATAGAGGTATAAATGTATCTGCTAAAGGAAATACACATAATACAAATGCAGCTATCCAGTTTTTATTTGAAAAATCTTTGAAGTATATTCCTGCAAATATAATTATAGAAATTGAAACTAAGACAAAAACTATTTGCAAAATTAAATTTCTTTTTCTTCCATATGCCCTCAGTTCACCCTCCAATTTAGCAAGACTATCTTCTTCTCTTTCTATATTTTCAAAAAATCTGTCTTTCTGACCACTTACATTCCAATCTCCTACACCTAGTACATTATCTGTTATTTTTTCATAAAGCTTTGTTCTTTCTTTCTTCTTTTTTGATATTCTATCTCCATTTATTGCAAGAGAAAGTATAGGAGCTATAAATAAAAGAATTGTAAACAATAAAAACATCGCTAAAGCTATGTAAATATTTATTAAGCCTGTAGCTACAATAATAAATACATAAACAAAGAGTGCCAACAATGCTGGAAATATTGTTCTAAGATACATATTTTGAATATGCCCTACATCTTCTGTTAGTACAGACAATATATTTCCTGATACAAATTTTTCCTTATAAAAAATACCCGATTTTTCTATCGTATTATAAAGCTTCAACCTTAGTTTTGATGTCATTTTCAAAACCCAGTTATGAGATGTAAGTCTTTGTGCATATCTGAAAGCTGGTCTAGAAATTCCGAATGTTCTTGTTAGAACTATTGGTACATATATCAATAGTATATTATATGGTTTTGTCGAAGCTTTACTTATTAAATATCCAGAAATAAACATTAGTGCTGATGCACTAAAAGCTGTCATAAAACCAAGGAATATAACTAATATCAATAAAGCTTTATTATCTCTCAAGAATGATTTTACCCAACGGTCTTTTTTAATAGTTTCTTTTATAGAACTTATTTTATTCAATTCTATCACCTCTCATTCTTTTAACGAGCTTTTCAAATTCCCCGCCTTGCTTACTTATTTCTTTATAGTTTCCACTTTGAACAAGTTTTCCATTTGAAATAACTAGTATTTCATCCATATCTTTCATCCAGTGCAATCTATGTGTAGATAAAAACATCAATCTTCCTTTTGATAGTTCTAATATATATTTTTTAAGTTCAATTTCAGTTTCTATATCAAGATGTGCAGTAGGCTCATCAAACAAAAGAATTTTTCTATCTGGACACAAAAATGCTCTAGCTATAGCTATTCTTTGTGCCTGTCCTCCAGATATACTTCTTCCACCTTCACCTATTTTACTTTCAAATTTATCTTCCATAGCCTCTATAAACTCATACAATCCTACCTTTTTAGAAACTTCTTTTACCTCTTCTAAAGTGGCTTCTGGAGAGTAAAATCTTATATTATCTAGTATAGAAGCAGAAAAGATATACGGATTTTGAGGAATATAAATTATATCCTCTTGCCAACCTTCTTGTGTAAAGTGGTTTATTTCAGTGTTATTAATTTTTATTTTTGCTTTATCTTCTGCTTGTAAAAAACCTCCTAATATATTAAGTAGGGTGCTTTTCCCTGAACCGCTATACCCTATAATCCCTATTTTTCCTAATCCTTTATGCTTGTAGCTTATATTATCAAGTGCATATATATCACTTCCATCATACTTATAGCTTAAATTATTTATCTCCAATTGAGTTTCATCATCTAATTTAAACTCACTACTTTTTATTTTACTTTCTATTTTTAAATCAGTAGATTTTTCTATTCTTTCTAAATCTTTCATTGCATTTTTTCCATCCAATGTTGCATGATAATCTTCTGCAAATTGTCTTAAAGGGAAGAAAAATTCTGGCGAAAGTATCAATACTGTCATTGCTGGGTAAAGCATCATTTCTCCCTTTAATAATCTTAAACCTAAAAACACTGCTACTATTGCAATAGATAATGTAGTGAAAAAATCTAAGGCAAATGTTGAAAGTATTGCTATTTTTAATGTATTCATAGTTGCCTTTCTATAATCTTCACTTACAAGAAATACATTTTTTGAATGTTTTTCACTTTTTCCGACTATCTTTAAAGTTTCAAGACCTTGAAGAGAATCTAAAAAATGATTTGAAAGAATTTTATATCCACTAAATTGTTTATCTGCTTTTGCCTTGGCTGCATTTCCAAATAGTATCATAAAAATTATAACTATTGGAAAAACTAATACCAATATTACACCACTTGTAAAATCATAATAGAAAATCGAAACAATCAATATTACAGGTAGTATCATCATCTCGACTATTTTTATGCTTATAATTGAAATATAATTTTCAATATTTGATATACCTTCCATAGCCTCAACTGTCAAAGTAGCTGTTCCCTCTTTTTTTACTAGACAAGGGCCTAATCTATATATCTTATCCATTAATCTTTTTCTTAATTTTTTTCCTACACTTGCAGAAAATTTACTTGCTGATGCTTCACTTACAAGATGAGATAAATGTCTTAAAACAAAGCACAAAGCAAAAATAAAAATATATTTACTTTGTGTCAAAAGACTTTCTCCATGAAAAAGATTTGTTATTACCCTAGAAAGAAATACACATTGGAATAGTATAAATAAAGCTTGCAGGAATGAAATTCCTACAAGCTTTCCCATCAATGATTTCATACCTTTGATTTTTAAAATCTGCTTGTCAATCATTATTTCTGTAGTTCCTTATCCTTCTTATTTATTCTATCTTTAAAGAAGTTATATACCCATGCCTGATATGCAAGTACAAACGGAAGAATACATATGGCTACTATTGTCATAGTTTTTAGTGTGTATTCTGAACTTGAGGCATTGGCTATAAGTAATGAGTAGTTCGGATTTATTGAACTTACCATTACTCTTGGGAACAAACCTGTAAATAACAATGCTACTACTGCTATCAAAGTAAGACCACTTGCTATAAAAGCTCTACCTTCATACTTTGAATAAACAGATTTAGTAGCAAATATTGATAATGCTATTATAACAGCTAATAGTATAACTGTTGATATTGGATGAACTACAAAGAAATCAGTATATAGATATAGTAAAATAGCAAATAATGCTTCACCTGCAAATAGTACTATATAAAGTTTCTTAGCCCATACATGAGCTCTTTCTCTTACATTTCCTGTAGTCTTTAGAGCTATATAGTTAAGCCCATGAAGTAAACATAATAGAAGAACTGCTACACCACCTACAAGTGAAAATGGTGTTACATAATCTCCAAAACTTGCATATATATTTCCCTTGGCATCCATAGGTACTCCTGATACCATAGCAGTAAATATCATACCTAAAACGAATGGTGGAATAATATTTGATATACCGAATACCTTATCCCAAAATTCTTTAGCTTTATTTGTTTCTGAGAAGTGTCTAAATGCAAAACAAACACCTCTTAAGATTAATCCTGCAAGCACTATGAAAAGTGGTATATAAAATCCACTGAAAAGTGATGCATACCAATACGGGAATGATGCAAATATAGCTCCACCAGCTGTGATAAGCCAAACTTCATTTCCATCCCAAACTGGTTCTATGGTCATCATAATTTGATCTCTTTCTTCTTTATTTTTTCCTAAGAAAAGATGAAGAATACCTACTCCATAATCGAAACCTTCAAGGAAGAAGAACCCTGAGAATAGAATGCCGATTAATAAAAACCAAAGTATCTGCCAAAAACTCATGTTCTACACCCCCTCATATCCAAAAGGATCTACATCTTCTGCAGTTAATTCACCTTCATCTGCAAAAGGACCTTTTTTAAATTGTCTTATCATTAAATAAACCATTACTCCACCTAACAATGCAAATAAGCCAAAGTATACTATATTAGTAAATAACAACTGACCAGCTGTAACATTTGGTGATACCGAATCAGCTATTGTAAATAATCCATATACTGTCCATGGTGCTCTACCTAACTCTGTAATCAACCAACCTGTTGAAGTTGCAAGCCATGGTAAGAAAGTACATATTCCCATTAGTTTTAGGAATACTTTCCAATTTTCTATTTTATTTTTCTTAACTCCTATTAAGGCTATTATTGACATTAAAACAAATATTCCACCAAAACCTGCCATTACTCTAAAGCTATAAAACATTGTTTTCACTGGAAGATTATAATCTAAGTCACCATACTTTGACTGGTATTCCTTAGTAATAGAATTCATACCTCTAACAGCCCCTGTAGGCTTATGATAAGAAAGCATACTCAATAAATAAGGAATTTCTATAATTGGCTTTGATTCTCTTTTTTTCGTGTCTATATTTGATATAAGAGCCCAAGGTGCAGGACTTGGAGAATTTTCATAAAGCCCCTCCATTGCTGCAAACTTTAAAGGCTGATCTTTTACAAGAGCTCTTGCCTGTAAGTCACCTACTCCAGCTGTTCCTAATGCTCCTATAATTGCTATAATTGCTACTGTTTTCATCGATTTTTTATAAAAATCAACTTCTTTATTCTTTATAATATTAATAGCTGAACTTCCCATTATAAAGAATGATGCAAGTGTAAGTGCAGCAAATATTACATGACCATATTCATACCACACTTGAGGATTTGAAATTAATGCTCCAAAATCAACCATTTGAGCCCTTCCATTAATTAACTCAAAGCCCTCAGGATGTTGCATAAAACTGTTAGCTATTAGTATCCATAGTGCTGATAAAGCTGAACCTATTGTTACCAACCATATAAAAAGACAATGTAGCTTTTTAGATACCTTTTCCCAAGAGAACATCCATACTCCAAGGAATGTAGATTCTAGGAAGAATGATAAAAGAGCTTCTATTGCTAGTGGTGCTCCAAATATATCTCCTACAAATCGTGAATAATCTGACCAGTTCATTCCAAACTGGAACTCTTGAATAATTCCTGTAACTACTCCTACCGCAAAACTTAATATAAGCATTTTGCCCCAAAATTTCGCTAATTGTTTATACCTCAAATCTCCAGTCATACAGTATCTAGTTTCCATAATAGAAACACAGAAACCTAGACCTATTGATAATGGTACAAAGAAAAAGTGAAATATCGTAGTCATAGCAAACTGAAATCTAGCAAGACTTAATACATCTGGCATAATAACACTTTCCTTTCTTGAAATATAATTTGTCAAATTTAACACAAACTTAAATATATACATACTAAGCCCTTTGACATTTTCATTATTAGTTATACACATATTAAACATCTTTTAAACAAAAAAGATATCAATTATTATTTTATATTTATTTCTTATCAATTAACTTTCCATAAATAAATTTTCTCTATAAAAAAGTATATTTTTATTATTTTAATGGTTCTTTGTCAACTGACGTTGATGAATAAAATCGTATAATTTTATGCG
>JAHHSS010000027.1 GCA_020025095.1 Peptostreptococcus sp. | reverse complement strand
GGAATCTATAATAAAGGGTTTTGAAGATGTAGTAATAGATAAAGTTTTGTTTAAAAAAAATAGTGGAATATGTATATTTTATATAAGCTCAAAATCAGTTATTATTCACGAAAGACTTGAAAATATAAAAAAGGAAATAGAAAAAAAGCTTTGTTCGCCTATTAATTCTATAAAGATGATTTCTAAAATAGAGGGTTATGAAAAGAAGCCTCTGAAAAAGATTATTAAAAAGTATTGGACTAATATTTTTTATCTTATAAAACAAAATTGTCCTTCCGTTTTAGCGTATAGCAATGATTTAGAATATCTTTGTATAGATAATATTTTAAAAATAAAGGCTCCAAATGAATTTATTTTTAAAAGGCTAAAGGATAAAAATATAGATAATAAAATTCAAAAGATGATATTTGAAGAGCTTGGAATAGAAGTTGATGTTATTCTTGAAAAAGCAAGGGAAAACAAACATGATGTTAGTGAAATAGAAAAAATTATAAGAGAACAAGAACTTGAAACGATGCAGATAATTTCAAAGTTAGATTTAGATAACAACAATAAAGAATGTATGGAAGAAGAAAGGTATGTTGTTGAGTTTGAAGTGGATCCAGATATAATTTATGGAGAAAATGTTTCAGCATTTTATAAAGAAATTAGTGAAATAGATGAAAATAGCAAGACTGTAGCAATAATAGGAGAAATATTTGATACGGATAAAAAAGAATTAAGAAATGGAAAAACACTATATAGTATGTTTGTTACAGATCACACTTCTGCTATATGTTGTAAGGTTTATTTAGATGATAGAACAAGAGATAAAGTTGTAAGTGAAACAAAAGCAGGCACATACGTGAAGATAAAGGGCGATATATTATTTAATACATATTCAGATGAACTTGAACTAAACGTAACAGGAATTAAAAAAGAAAAAAAAGCTATAAGGAAAGATGAATCAAAAGAAAAAAGAGTAGAACTTCATCTGCATACACAAATGTCTGCAATGGATTCCACAGTTCCTGTAAAAAAGATAATAAATACTGCAATAGAATGGGGGCATAAAGCAATAGCAATTACAGATCACGGAGTAGTTCAAGCTTTTCCGGATGCTATGAATGCATCTAAAGGAAAAGATATAAAAGTGCTTTATGGTGTAGAGGCCTACCTTGTAGATGATGATCAAGAAATAATACAAGATGCAAACGATTTAGATTTTAATCAAAAATTTGTAGTTTTTGATATTGAAACAACTGGATTTTCACCTATAAATGATAATATTACAGAAATAGGAGCAGTTATGGTTGAAAATGGAGTAATTGTAGAAACTTTTTCAACTTTTGTAAATCCGGAAATGGATATTTCATATGAGGTTCAAGGTTTAACTAGAATTACTAATGAAATGGTTGAGGATGCACCCAAAATAGATGAAGCTCTTGAAAAATTTATGAAATTTGCAGAGGGTGCGGTATTGGTAGCTCATAATGCAGATTTTGATACAGGTTTTATTTCAGAGAAGTGTAAGCTTGTAGGTATAGAGTATAATCATTCAAAGATAGATACTTTGATGCTTGCGAGAGTGCTTCTTAATAAGCTAAAAAAGTTCACTCTAGATAAGGTGTGTAAAGAATTAGGTATTAGTTTATCAGGACATCATAGGGCAGTAAATGATGCCGCTGCCACGGCAGAAGTTTTTATTGAATTTATTGGAAGATTTAAAAAAGATGGAGCAAAAATACTATCAGATGTAAATAAGATATATGGAAAGGTTGATTATACGAAATTAAGGCCTACACATGCTATTATATTAGCAAAAAATCAAGAGGGATTGAAAAGTCTTTATCAAATGATTTCAGATTCTCATATCGAACATTTTTACAAAAATCCAAGAATACTTAAAAGTATTTTGATTGAGAAAAAAGAAAATCTTATCATAGGAAGTGCTTGTTCAAGTGGAGAGCTATATTCAGCAGTACAGAGAAATAAAAGCGAAAAAGAGATTGAAAATATATTGAAGTTATACGATTATATAGAAGTTCAACCTTTAGGGAATAATGAATATATGATAAGAAATGGAGAAGTAAAAGATAAAGATGAACTAATAAATATAAACAAGAGGCTTATAGAAATAGGTGAAAAATATAATAAACTTGTAGTAGCAACGGGAGATGTTCACACTATGGAGCCTTATGAATATATTTATCGTGATATTTTGAAATATTCTCAAGGATTTTCAAAATTAGATTCTAATGATAGTTTGTATTTTAGAACAACTGAGGAAATGTTAAGTGAATTTTATTATTTAGGAGAAGAAAAAGCTAGAGAAATTGTAATAGAAAATCCAAATAAAATAGCAGATATGGTTGATAATATAAAACCAATCCCCGACGAAACATATCCTCCAATAATAGAAGGTTCTGAAGAAGAGCTCAGAAGAATGTGCTATGATAAGGCAAGAAGGATATATGGGGAAAATTTACCAGAAATAGTAGAAGCTAGGCTAGAAAGGGAGTTAAATTCTATTATAGGGAATGGTTATGCAGTTATGTATATAATAGCTAATAAACTAGTTGCAAAGTCCCTTTCTGATGGATATTTAGTAGGCTCTAGAGGTTCTGTTGGATCGTCATTTGCAGCGACAATGAGCGATATTACAGAAGTAAATCCTCTACCAGCGCACTATATATGTCCAAATCCTGAATGCAAGCATAGTCATTTCTTTGCTGTAGGAGAATGGGGTTCAGGTATAGACCTTCCAGCTAAAAAATGCGAAAAATGTGGAAGCGAAATGATAAGAGACGGTCATGATATACCATTTGAAGTTTTTTTAGGTTTTGAAGGAGATAAAGAGCCAGATATAGATCTTAACTTTTCAGGGGTTTACCAGCCAGTAATACATAAATATACAGAAGAACTTTTTGGTGAAGGGTATACATATAGAGCTGGAACAATTGGTACTGTAAAAGATAAAACTGCATTTGGATATGTTAAGAAATTTTCTGAAGAAAATAATCTTTTCTTCTCTAATGCAAAAATGAGTTGGTTGGCAAAAGGATGCACAGATGTCAAGAAAACATCTGGTCAGCATCCAGGTGGTGTAATGGTAATACCGAATTACAAAGATGTACATGATTTTACACCTATACAATACCCCGCAAATGACAGTTCTTCTGGAGTTAAAACTACTCATTTTGATTATCATTCAATAAGTGGTAGAATATTGAAATTAGATATATTAGGACACGACGGTCCGACTATTATAAGAATGCTAGAAGATATGATAGGAATAAAAATAACAGATATTCCACTTGATGACAAAGAAACAATGTCTATTTTCACTTCTACTAAGGCCTTAGGAGTTACTGAAGAAGAAATAGGAACACCAGTAGGAAGTCTTGCTGTACCAGAGTTTGGAACAAAATTTACTAGGCAAATGCTTATAGATACTAAGCCAACTACATTTGCAGAATTAGTAAGAATATCGGGGCTTTCTCACGGAACAGATGTGTGGGTTAATAATGCTCAAGATTTAGTAAGAGGAAATGTAGTTGGCTTAAAAGAAGTTATATCTACTAGAGATGATATTATGAATTATCTTATATTTAGTGGTTTAGAGGCTAAAATGGCCTTTACAATAATGGAGAATGTAAGAAAAGGTAAAGGTTTAAAGCCTGAGTTTGAAGACGCTATGAGGGCGAATAATGTTCCAGAATGGTACATAAATTCGTGTAAAAAAATAAAATATATGTTTCCTAAGGCTCATGCAGTTGCTTATGTAATGACCTCATTTAGGATTGCATATTGTAAAGTTCATTATCCAGAAGCTTTTTATGCTACATATTTTACAACAAAAGTAGAAGATTTTGACATTAGCCTTTGCACAAGCGGAATTGAAGCTGTAAAGAAAAGGATGAGGGAAATAGAAGAACTTGGTAGCAAGGCTACTGCTAAAGAACAAAATCAATATACCATATTAGAAGTGGTAGTTGAGATGTATGCAAGAAATATAGAATTTTTAAATGTAGATCTATATAAATCTCACGCCTATGAATTTCAAATTAAAGAAAAAGGCAAAATTTTGCCTCCAATGGTGTCACTTCAAGGAATGGGTTTGAATGCTGCTGAAAGTATAGTAAGAGAAAGAGATAATGGGGAGTTTCTTTCAAAAGAGGATTTACTTAAAAGAACAAAAATATCAAAAACAGTAGTTGAAAAGCTTACTGAACATGGGACACTTGCAAATATGAGTGAGAAGAATCAAGTTTCTTTCTTTTAATATAAATAAAATAAAGGAACAACATTATTTTAAATAATTTAATAAAAAGGTGGAGAATCTATGAGTAGAAAATTAAAAGTTAATTTATTTAGTTTGGGTACAATATTTTTTTGGTCCCTAGCATTTCCTTTTTCTAAGCTTGCAATGCAACATTTTACGCCATATACTTTAGGATTTTTAAGAGTTTTAATAGCCTCAATAACTCTTCTTATAATAGGCAAATTTGCAGGCAATAGAATACCTAGAAAAAAGGATTTAATATGGTTTTTATTTTCTGGAGCTTGTGGTTTTGGGTTTTATTTATTTGCTTTTAATAAAGGAATACAAACTTTAACTTCAGCATCTTCAAGTATTGTTATTGCAATGACGCCAGTCTTTACTGCAGTAGCTGCAAATTATATTTACAAAGAAAAAATCAATGCTATAGGTTGGATAACTCTTTTTACAGCATTTTCAGGTGTCGTTATAATGATGCTTAAAAGGGACAGTTTATCAATAAATAAGGGGATATTATGGACTTTAGGAGCATCAATACTGTTTTGTATGTATAATCTTCTAAATAGAAAGTTATCCACTTTGGGATACAAAGCTATAGAGATAGTTACATATAGCATGATTGCATCAGTATTTGTTCTTTCTCCATTTGCATTAAAAGGATATGAAGAAATTAGAACAGCAAATATATACAACCTTATAGTTTTATTTATATTAGGTATATTTAGTAGCGCAATAGCATACTATTTATGGAGTATAGCTCTTTCAATAACAGAAAATATAAGTGATGTTACAAATTATAGCTTTGTAACACCTTTTGGAGCTACAATATTAGGCTCAATAATTTTAAAGGAAGTACCTGGATTTTCAACTATGCTAGGAGGCTTAATTATTATAATTAGCATAATAATATTTAATAAGAAAGGGAAAAAAAGCTTAAGTATGTCCCAAATAGAAACTTTAAAATAAATATAATTTGAAGAAATAGCTTTTAAATTATGAATTTAAGAGAAGTTATTAGGTAAAATAAAGGAATTATAAAACAATTCAAAGTAAGCATTATTAGGCTATAATATAGACAAATTAAGTGATAACGTGATATAATTAGTTGGATAATTATTAATATAATAAAATTATATAATAAATTGGAGGAATGAGTATGGTAACAGCAAGTGATTTTAGAAAAGGTGTAACATTTGAAAAAGATGGACAGCCTTGTCTAGTAGTTGATTTCCAGCATGTTAAGCCTGGGAAGGGTGCTGCGTTCGTTAGAACTAAGTACAAGAATTTATTAACAGGAGCAATAAGAGAAGAAGCTTTTAATCCAAGTGATAAGTTCCCAAAAGCTAATATAGAAACTAAGCAAATGCAGTATTTATATAATGATGGTGAGCTATACTATTTCATGGATGAAGAAACTTATGATCAGATACCTCTAAACTATGAGCAGGTTGAAGATGCTATAAAATTCATGAAGGAAAATGAAGTAGCTACTATAAGATTCTATCAGGGATCTCCATTCCAGGTTGAAGGTCCAAACTTCGTGGAACTAGAAGTAACAGAAACTGAACCAGGTATAAAGGGAGATACTGCAAGTAATGTAACAAAAGCTGCTACAGTTGAAACAGGGGCTGTAATTCAGGTACCTTTATTTATTAACGTTGGAGACAAGGTTAAGATAGATACTAGAACAAGTGAATATCTATCTAGAGTAAACTAGTTTAAAAATAAAAATACCTGTTAATATACAGGTATTTTTATTTTTAGAAATATACTGTAAAGGAATGTCTATTTAGAGAGAGTAAACTCTCTTTAAATAGGTATTCTAATTATTTTGAGATTAAGGAGTGGTGAGAGTGTCATCGTTTGAAAACGCAATCAACGAAAATATAAGAGAATTCGAGAAAAAAATAGGATATGTTTTTAAAAATAAAGAATATATACAAATTGCACTTACACATTCGTCTTTTGCAAATGAGCATAAACAATTTAAGTACAACGAAAGGCTGGAGTTCTTAGGAGATTCAGTTTTAGGTTTAGTAGTGAGTGATTATCTTTTTAATATGAGAAAAGATCTTCCAGAAGGAAAATTGACAAAATTTAGGGCAAATGTGGTTTGTGAAGAATCTCTTAGCAGAGTGGCTAGAAAACTTGAAATAGGCAAATTCTTATTTTTAGGTAAGGGAGAAAAAATCTGTGGCGGAAGAAATAGAGACTCTATACTCGCTGATGCAACAGAAGCTATAATCGCTGCAATATACTTGGATGGCGGACTTGAAAATGCCAGGGAATTTATATTGTTAAATCTAAGAGATATAATATCAAATACGATAGATGGAAATATCTTCAGAGACTATAAGACTATTTTGCAAGAAATCATTCAGAAAAAAAACGGAAAAGTTTCTTACAGACTTGTTAGTGAACATGGTCCTGATCATAATAAAGAATTTGAAATGGTTGTAAAAAGTGGACAAAGTATTTTAGGAAGCGGTAGAGGTAGAAATAAAAAAGAAGCAGAAAAGGAAGCTGCCAAAAATGCACTTATAAATATGGGAGAAGAAATATAAAATGAAGAAAAAAATAATACCTATTTTTGTGCCTCATCAAGGATGTCCTCATGATTGTATATTCTGCAACCAAAAAAAAATAACTGGTGTATCAACAGATATGACAGGAGAAAAGGCAAGAAAAATTATTGAAGAAAGTTTAAAAACAATAGACAGCAATTCCGAGGTAGAGATAGCCTTTTTTGGTGGAAGCTTTACCGCTATAGACAAAGAAAAACAAAAAGAACTGTTATCAGTTGCAAAGGAATATAAGGATAGAGGGATTGTAAAAGATATCAGAATGTCTACAAGGCCGGATTGTATAGATGAAGATGAATTAAATCTAATAAAAAAATATGGAGCGACTATTATAGAATTAGGCGTTCAATCTATGGATGAAAATGTTCTGTTAGAAAGTTTAAGGGGGCACCAAAGTAAAATAGTATATGAAAGTTCAAAATTAATAAAGGATTTTGGATTCACTCTTGGACTTCAAATGATGATAGGTTTACCTTCTGACTCTGAAGAAAAATGTATTAGTACGGCTAAGAAATTTATAAATATAAAACCAGATTTTGTAAGAATTTATCCGACTCTTGTAATAAAAGAAACGGGTCTTGAAAAGGCATATAAAGACGGATATTATAAACCTTTCAGTCTAGATGAAAGTATAGAAATAGTGAAGAAACTCTTAATTCTTTATGAAATTAACAATATAGGTATAATACGAGTAGGTTTACAAGCTACAGATGATATCCAGCTAGGGATAGATGTTTTGGCAGGTCCATATCATCCTGCATTTAGAGAACTTGTAAAAACTAGGATGATAAGAGATTATCTTGAAAGTATATTGCCAGAAAAATTCAAATTACTTACAGTTTATACTGCCAACGAAAATATATCAGTAGTAGTTGGTAATAAAAAATCTAATAGATTTTTTATTAATGAAAAGTATAATGCCAAATTCAAAACGAAAGTAGACGGAAATTTAAAAAATTCTATAAAAATAGAATTAGATGGAGAAGTAATAAAAACAATTAGTTTTAACGAAATAATATTAGAATTAGAAAAAATATATAATTTGTGTTAATCGAAAGGAGAAATAATGTATTTAAAAAAGCTATCATTAAAGGGGTTTAAATCCTTTCCGATAAAAACAGAAATATTCTTTGAGCAGGGAATTACTGCTATAGTGGGTCCGAATGGTAGTGGAAAAAGTAATATTTCAGATGCTATAAGATGGGTTCTTGGTGAGCAAAGTATCAAGAGCCTAAGAGGAGAAAAAATGGAAGATGTAATATTCTCTGGAACGGATAATAAAAAGCAATTGAACTACTGTGAAGTATCCTTAACATTAGATAATGCACTTGGTGAGATAGATATAAATGCAAATGAATTAATAATTAAGAGAAGGGCATATAGAACAGGTGAATCGGAATATTTTATAAATGGAAAGGCTTGTAGACTTAGGGACGTTAAAGAAATCCTAATGGATACGGGTATAGGTAAAGATGGGTATTCGATTATAGAGCAGGGAAAGGTAGAAGAAATTTTAAGCAATAACCCTGTAAATAGAAGAAAGGTATTTGATGAAGCTTGTGGAATAGCTAAGTATAGATATAGAAAAAATGAAGCAGAAAAAAATCTTAAGAAAAGCAGCGATAATCTTTCTAGAATAATCGATATATTTACAGAAATAGAAAAACAAATAGTGCCTTTGGAAAAGCAGCAAGAAAAGGCAAAAAGATACCTAAAAATAAGTGGAGAACTTAAAAAATTTGAAATAAATGATATAATTAAGCAAAATGAAGATTATGAAAATGTAATTAATGATTTGAATTTCCAAAATAAGGAGATAAGCGAGGTAATAAAATTACTGGAAAATGAAAAAAATAACTTGGAAACCAGGACAAGTGAGTTAGAAAAGGATATTCATTCTATAGAAATGCATATTGAAAATCTTAATTCTGATATTATAGAATTAAATAATAAAATCAACTTAAATAAGACTGACGCTGAAATTACCTCTGAGAAGATAAAAAATAATAAACAAGAAATCGAAAGAAAGCTAAAAGAAATAGAGATATTAAATAAAAAACTTGATTTAGCAAGAAAAGAACTCAAAAAAGCCAACGATAAAACAAATAAAAGCTCATATATTTTGGAGGCTTGTGATAAAGAGCTTGACGAAAATTTTGAAGAGAAAAGAAAGTCAGAACTTAGGTTAAACGAAATCAACAAAGAGATAGATGATAATAAATCAAGCTCTATGGATATTTTAAAGAGTAGAGAAGATATTTCTAATAACATTGCAAAAATAACTACAAACACTGAAAATATGCTTTCTAAAAAAATGGAAATTGAAAAAGAAAAAAGTTTATTGAAAGAAAGTATATCTCAGTTAAGAGAAGAAATAGATACTAAAAAGAAGAAAGAAGAAAATCTAATAGAAGATATTAAAACTCAAGAAAAAAAAATACTAGATTTTAATAAAAAAATTGAGAAGATAAATGCAGAGATAAATATTTTTAGTGAAAATTATCAAAAACAAAACATGTATATAGGATCCTTGAACGCAAAAAGAAATACATATATAGATATGGAAAATCATCACGAAGGATTTAACAGGGGCGTTAAAGAAATTTTGAAAAACTTAAATATAAAGGGCATACATGGAGCATTTGGTGAATTGATAAAAGTTCCTAAAAAATACGAAAAAGCAATAGAAGCCTCTTTAGGAGCGGCTATTCAGAATGTTGTAGTAGAAAATGAAGGTATTGCAAAAGAATCAATTTCCTATTTGAAGAAAAATAATCTAGGTAGAGTTACATTTTTGCCGATGAATATTATTAAATCTAATAGATTTGATACAAGTAAAATGAGGTCAACTGTGAAAGCAATAGGAATAGCTTCTGAACTTGTAGAATTTGATGCGAAATACAAAAATATAGTAGATAGTATTCTTGGAAGAGTTGTTGTAATTGATAATATAGACCAAGCTATTTTATTTGCAAAAGAAACACAACATAAATACAAAATAGTTACTCTTGAAGGTGAGATTTTAAATCCTGGCGGCTCAATGACAGGAGGAAGTTTAAAATCGAGTGGGAATATACTTTCTAGAAAAAGAATAATACAGGAACTTGGAGAAGAAATAGATAAAAATAGTAGCAGTTTGAAGGAAATAGCTATTTCAATAGAAGAATTACAAGAGTTAAAGAAAAACATTAAGGATGATAGAGAATTTGCTTTTGATAAAAAATCACAACTTGAAAAAAATAAAATAGCTATTAATACAGAGCTTAAAATGATTGAAGAGTCCCTTGAAAATAATAAAAATAAATTTGATGAAGTCACTCTTTTAATTGAGAATTTAGATGAAGAAATATCAAAAAACAGAATAGCATTTGATATTCACAAGAAAAAGTTAGATGATTTCTCAAATGAAGAAAAGAAAAAGGAAGATAAGTTAAAAGTTCTATTAGAAAATAAATTGAAAGCAGCTAAAGAGCATGAGAATGCTGTTAAGCTTTATAATGAAAAGAATCTTGAGATTACTAGGCTTAAAGCATCTTTTGAAAATGAATTATTAGAAGTAGAGAGAATATCTTTGGAAATTGAAGAAGGAAACAAAAGAATAGAAGAAATATCTAAAGCAATAGAAGAAGCTAAAAGAGAACTTAAAATACTTGAGGAATTGGAAGATAGGTATAAGAAAGAATTAGAAGAAAATTGTGCTAAGTATTCGATTATAGAAAAAAGTATAGAAGTTATAAAAGAAAAATTTGATGAAGAAAAATCTATTTTGAGAAATACAGATAGAAAACTTTTAGAAAGTAATGAAGAAAGATTTAAGCTTGAATCAAAACTAGAAAGAAATAAAAATTCTAGAGATAACTTGCTTTCAAATCTTTTTGATAAATATGAGTTAACATACGTTCAGGCTTTAGAATTTAAGGATACAACTCTTGTTATAGATCATAAAAGAATAGAAAAGTTAAAAAAAGCTATAAAAGAGCTGGGAAATGTAAATATAGATTCTATAAAAGAATATGAAGAAGTTAGAGAAAGATATCAATATTACAAAGAGCAAAAGGAGGATCTTGAGCAATCGATAGTATCTTTAAATGAATTGATAGATGATCTTGTAGATAATATGGAAAAAGAATTTGTTGAAAAATTTGATATTATAAATAAAAATTTCAAGAATGTTTATCAAAAATTATTTGGTGGTGGAAATGCAGATTTGAAGCTTGCTGATATTAAAAATGTACTTTCTTGTGATATTGAGATTACAGCACAACCACCAGGCAAAAAGATGAAGAATTTATCTTTACTTTCAGGTGGAGAAAAGGCATTGACAGCTATTTGTATATTATTTGCAATACTTATATCAAAACCTACACCATTCTGTATACTTGATGAGATAGAAGCTCCTTTAGATGACGTAAATGTATACAGATTCGGTGAATATTTAAGAGAGTTAAGTTCAGATACTCAGTTTATAGCAGTTACTCACAGAAGGGGTACTATGGAGGTTGCAGACTTTATATATGGGGTTACAATGCAGGAAAAAGGCGTGTCATCTGTTATTAGTATAAAGTTAAAAGAGGCTACAGAAATAGTTGATAAATAGGAAAAATATTTTTGGAGACTTATAGGAGGAAGTATGTTTAAATTTTGGAAAAAAGACAAGAGCAGACAAAATGAAATTGAAAGAGAAGTAGACGAAGCAGTAGAAAGTATTAAAGAAAGAGAAGATGCTAGTAAAATTGTCGAAGAATTTGTAGAAAAAATAGAAGAAGAAGCTCAGCTTGAAGAAAAAAATATTTTAGAAGAAGAAATAGAAGATATAAAAAAGGAAACTGCTAAAATAGAAAAGGAAGCAGAAGAAACTATTGATGAAGAAGAAAAAGAAAATTTTGGAAATGAAAAGCCTCATATAGAGAAAAAAGGCTTATTTTCTAGACTTTTAGAGGGGCTTTCCAAAACAAAGGATAATATAACAGGTAGAATTGACAGTATATTAAATTCATATACAAAGATAGATGAAGAGCTTCTTGAAGAACTTGAAGAAATATTAATCACTGCAGACGTTGGTGTAAATACTACTATGGTAATAATAGACAAGTTGAGAGAATTAATAAAAGAGAGAGGAATAAAAGAACCTTCAGAAGTGAGAGGTCTATTAAAAGAAATAGTAGAAGAAATATTAAGCGAAGGAAATAGCAAGTTGGATATAGAACCAGCTCCAGCTGTTATAGTAATGGTGGGAGTAAATGGTGTTGGTAAAACAACTACAATTGGAAAATTGGCTTTAAGGTATAAAGGCGAAGGTAAAAAAGTAATGTTGGCAGCAGCAGATACATTTAGAGCTGCAGCATCTGAGCAGTTAGATATTTGGGCTAAAAGAGTGGGAGTAGATATAATTAAACATGGTGAAGGTGCTGACCCTGGAGCGGTAGTATTTGATGCAATTAAAGCATCTCAGTCTAGGGGGGTGGACCTTCTTATATGTGATACGGCAGGTAGACTTCATAATAAGGCCAACCTTATGAATGAGTTAGGGAAAATATTTAAAATACTTGATAGAGAATATCCAGAAGCTAAAAGAGAGGTTCTTCTTGTAGTAGATGCAACAACAGGACAAAATGCAGTATCTCAGGCTAAAACATTTAAAGAGGTTGCTAATATTACAGGAATAGCTCTTACGAAACTTGATGGTACAGCAAAGGGCGGTGTAGTTTTAGCAGTTAAATCAGAAGTGGATGTTCCTGTGAAGTTAATTGGTGTTGGAGAGAGGGCAGAGGATCTTCAAGATTTTGATGCTCTTGCATTTACAGACGCATTGTTTGGAGAGTAATACTGAAATTTGTTTAAACCGTAGAAATTCTATATTTGGAAATCTACGGTTTTGCATTTCTGATATAAGTTGAAGATAGTGTAAGGTAAAAAAACCTTACAGATATTCAAAAAAATATTGACTTTTTACCTAGTATGTTATATTATAATACTTGTGTAAAGGGAAATACCTTTACAGCTAGAGAGGAGGAGCTATGAATATTGATAAGATGGTTGAAATTGAAATTTTATATTCACAGTACGCTTCTCTGTTGACTAAAAAACAGAGAGAAATTATTTCTATGTATTATGAGGAAGATTACTCTCTAGGTGAAATTAGTCAGATGTTAAATATTTCAAGACAGAGTGTTTACGACAGTTTAAAGAGATCTGAAAAGGCACTTAAGGACTACGAAAAGAAATTAGGTATGGTAGAAAAACTTAATAAAATAGAAGATTTACTAGATGAGTTAGAAGACAAAATTCGTGTATTTTCAAAGGATTTTGACAAATATAATGCTGAAGATTCAACTCAGCTTAAAGGTTTAGTAGAAGAAATTAGGGAGTTGTTATAATGATATTTGAAGGATTATCAGACAAATTACAAAATGCCTTTGGAAAATTAAAATCTAAAGGAAAGTTGACTGAAGCAGATGTCAAAAGTGCGATGAGAGAAGTTAAAATGGCACTTCTTGAAGCAGACGTTAATTATAAAGTTGTAAAAGATTTTGTTAAAAAAGTACAGGAAAGATGTGTTGGTGAAGATGTAATGAAGAGTCTTACACCAGGACAGATGGTTATAAAAATTGTAAACGAAGAACTGACTTCATTGATGGGAGATGTTCAGAGCAAAATTACAATAGCGCCTAAGCCACCAACTATTATTATGATGGTAGGTCTTCAGGGGGCTGGTAAAACTACAACATCAGGTAAATTAGGTGGATACCTTAAGAAACAAGGGAAGTCACCTCTATTAGTTGCTTGTGATGTTTATAGACCTGCTGCAATAAAACAGCTTCAAGTTGTAGGTGAAAAACTTGAGATACCAGTTTTTGCGATGGGAGATAAGGAATCGCCTGTAAATATTGCCAAAGCAGCATTAGAACATGCTAAGAAAAATTCAAATGATATAGTAATAATAGATACAGCAGGTAGACTTCATGTTGATGAAGTTTTGATGCAAGAACTTAAAGACATAAAAACAGAAGTGAATCCACAGGAGATCCTTTTAGTAGTTGACTCGATGACAGGTCAGGATGCTGTAAATGTTTCAGAAAGTTTTAATGAAACGCTTGGTATTGACGGAGTAGTTCTTACAAAACTTGATGGTGATACTCGTGGTGGTGCGGCATTATCTATTAGAGCAGTAACTCAAAAACCTATAAAGTTCATAGGTATGGGTGAAAAGTTAGATAATCTAGAGCCTTTTCATCCGGATAGAATGGCATCAAGAATTTTAGGTATGGGTGATGTTCTTAGTTTGATAGAAAAAGCACAGGATGCTTTGGATGAAGAAAAAACAAGAGCATTGGAAGAGAAATTGCGTAAGAGTGAAATGGATTTTGAAGATTTCTTAATTCAGTTAGAACAAGTTCAAAATCTTGGCCCTCTAGATAAATTATTAGAGCTAGTTCCTGGAATTGGTAGTATAAAAGGCCAGTTAGGCGATATAGACCTTAATGGTAAAGAATTAAAAAGAACTAAAGCTATAATACAATCTATGACAATTGAAGAAAGAAGAAATCCACAAATAATAAATGCTTCCAGAAAGAAGAGAATAGCAAAGGGAAGTGGGACAAGCGTTCAAGATATTAATAGACTCATAAAGCAGTTTAATGAAATGAAAAAGATGATGAAGATGTTCCAATCTGGAGGAATGATGAATAAGATAAAAAAGGGTGGTTTTCCAAAACTACCTAAGTTACCTTTCTAATTAAAGAAGGCTAGCATTATCTATATGTGGAAAATATATTATTTACAAACTAAAAAAGTTATGATATAATTTCTGAGTGTTTTGTTTAGATAATCTATAAAAATTCTTAGGAATTATCTAATAAATAAAAATGAAAACTAATTAAATTTTGGAGGTATTAGAAATGGCAGTTAAAATAAGATTAAGAAGAATGGGTACTCATAAGAGACCTTTTTACAGAGTAATAGTGGCAGACGCTAGATCACCAAGAAATGGTAGATTTATAGAAGAAATAGGATACTACAATCCACTAACTGAGCCAAAGCAGGTTAAGATAGATGAAGAAAAGGCTGTTAAGTGGTTAGTAACTGGTGCTCAGCCAACAGAAGTTGTTAAGAAGTTATTCGCATCAAATGGTATAACAGAAAAGTTCGAAGCTGCAAAGATGTCTAAGTAATCCTTTTTGGAGATGATAATATGAAGGAGCTAATTGAAGGCATAGCTAAAGCTCTTGTTGACAATCCTGATGAAGTGGTTGTGGAAGAGATTGTAGATGGTAAGGATATTTTGCTTAAACTAAAGGTTGCAGATTCAGAAATGGGTAAGGTAATCGGGAAAAAAGGTAGAATAGCCAAATCTATGAGAACTGTCTTAAAGTCAGTTTCCAACAAGAAGAAAGTAAATGTAACTTTAGAAATAGTAGAGGATTAGGCATTGCCTAGTCCTTTTTAATTTAAATTCAAAAAATATTTTTAAATGGAGCAAGTTTAATACTTATACTAAAAAGAGTAACAGTTTTTAGAGGAGAAAATAATGGAAAACAGATTAGAATACTTTAAAATAGGAAAGATAGTAACAACAAGAGGACTAAAGGGAGAAATAAAAGTATATTCGCACACAGATGAAATAGAAAGATTTCTTGATTTAGAGTATTTTTATATAGGTAAGGATAGAGATACTAAATACTATATTGAAAGAGCATCTATAATAGCAAATAATATGGCTGTTATAAAAATAAAAGGCTTTGATACTGTTGAGTCTGTACAAAAATTAATATCAAAGTTTATGTTTGTAGACAGAGAAAATAGCTATGAACTTGATGATGATGAAATGTTTATTGTAGATATGATAGGTATGGAAGTGAAAACAGATTCTGGAGAAATAATAGGTGAATTAGTAGATGTTCTGCAATATACTGCTAATGATGTATATGTTGTAAAGTCTAAAGAGGGAAAAGAATATCTCATCCCAGCTATATATGAAATAGTGCCTGAAATTAATCAAAAAGAAAATTATATAATAGTAAAGCCAATAGTAGGGCTTTTAGATTAGGTGCAAGTATGAAGATAAATGTAATGACGCTTTTTCCTGAAATATTTGAGTCTTATCTAGGGGAAAGTATGATGAAAAAAGCAATAGAAAATAAAATATTGGATGTCAGTCTATACAATATAAGAGATTTTTCTGAAAATAAGCACAAGAAAGTAGATGATTATCCATTTGGGGGTGGAGCTGGAATGGTGATGACACCTCAACCAATTTATTCTACATACAAGCAAATTTTAAAAGAAAATAATTTAGAAAATATAAGAGTAGTATATCTTTCTCCAAAGGGGAAAACTTTCAATCAGGAAATGGCAAAATCACTAGCTAAAGAAGATAATTTAGTCTTTTTATGTGGACATTATGAAGGAATTGATCAGAGAGTAATAGACATGATTGTAACGGATGAAGTATCAATAGGAGATTATGTACTTACTGGTGGAGAATTACCAGCACTTGTAATGATTGATTCTATTTCTAGGTTAATTCCAGGTGTTTTGAATAGAACTGAAAGTTATGAAGATGAGAGTTTTGAAAATGACCTTTTAGAATATCCTCAATATACAAGACCAAGAAATTTTGAAGGTTTAGAAGTACCAGAAGTAATTCTTTCTGGAAATCACGGAAAAGTAGCTGAGTGGAGATTAAGGCAATCGGAAATTTTAACGGAAAAAAGAAGACCAGATATGTGGGAAGTCTATAGCAGCAGAAAGTTAGAAGAAGAAAAACTAAAAAAAAGAAAGAAGAGAAAAAAGAAAAAATAATAAGTTTAATGAGATATTTACTTAAAAATGCAGCTGGAAAGAGAGTATACAAAAAAGTCTGTAAAATTGTAAGTCCTTCTATGGTAAAATAA